>JAKAFQ010000355.1 GCA_021817875.1 Pseudomonadota bacterium | reverse complement strand
GATCCGCAGGTGCTGCACTACGGCGAGCCCGGCACCGGGCTGACGCTCGAGCCCGGCATGACCTTCACGATCGAGCCGATGGTCAACGCGGGCAAGCGCCACGTGCGGCTGCTGCCCGACGGCTGGACCGTCATCACCAAGGACCACTCGCTGTCGGCGCAATGGGAGCACACCGTGCTGGTGACGGACTCCGGGCACGAAGTGCTCACCCTCGGGGCGGCGGACCGGGGCGCGCGCGCAGCGTCATGACCGCCCGAGACCTCGATCCTGTGGGCGATGAGGCGCCGTCGGAAGCGGCCGAACCGGCCGGTTCCGACTGGCCGCTGCTCGCCGGCCTGGCGCAGCGGCTCGCCGAGTCGCGCGGCTCGCCCGCGGCGTTCCGCGAGCTGCTGAGCCAGGCCCACGAGGAGCTCAAGACGCGCTTCCTCGCCGATGAGCCGGTCGAGTCGCTGGTCCATGCGCGCGCCGCGTTCATCGACCGCGTGCTGCAGGCCGCCTGGGGCTGCCATGCCCTGGCGTCGATGGACGATTGGGCGCTGGTCGCCGTCGGCGGCTACGGGCGCGGCGAGCTGCACCTGTGCTCGGACATCGACATCCTGCTGCTCGTGCCGCAGCCCCCGGAAGGCGCCGAGCGCGGCGCGCTCGAGCGGCTGCTCGCCTTCCTGTGGGATATCGGCCTCGAGGTCGGGCACAGCGTGCGCACCGTGCAGGAATGCGCCGAGCAGAGCGCCGCCGATGTCAGCGTCATGACGACCCTGATCGAGGCGCGGCTGCTCGCCGGCGACGAGGCGCGGCTCGCGGCGATGCGCGCGGCGCTTGCCCCCGAGCACCTCTGGCCGGTCAGGGACTTCTTCGAAGCCAAGGTGAGCGAGCAGGCGAGCCGACACCTCAAGGCCAACGACACCGCCTACAACCTCGAGCCCAACGTCAAGACCGGACCGGGGGGACTCAGAGACATCCAGACCATCGCCTGGGTCGCCAAGCGGCACTTCGGCTCGGAAACGCTCGATGGGCTCGAGCGCCACGGGTTCCTCACGGTGGCCGAGCTGCGGCGCCTGAAGCAGGCGCGCGCCTTCCTGTGGAAGGTGCGCTTCGGGCTGCACGTGCTCACCGACCGGCGCGAGGACCGGCTGCTGTTCGATCACCAGATCCGCCTGGCCCAGACCTTCGGCTACGAGGACGCCTCGTACACGCTCGCGGTCGAGCAGTTCATGCAGCGCTACTACCGCACCGTCAAGGACGTGAGCCTGCTCAACGAGCTGCTGCTGCAGCTGTTTCGCGAGGCGATCCTCACCGAGAGCGAGCCGCCCCGGCCGCTCAACGCCCGCTTCCAGGTGCGCTGCGGCTCGCTCGAGGCGGTGAGCGAGGATGTGTTCGCGCGCAGCCCCTCGGCGCTGCTCGAGCTGTTCGCGCTGCTGCAGCAGCACCCGCAGATCAAGGGGGTACGCGCCTCGACGATGCGCGCGGTGGCGCGCAACCTGTGGCTGATCGACGAGGAGTTCCGCCAGAACCCGCGCCACCACCGGCTGTTTCTCGAGATCGTGCGCTCGCCCGTCGGGGTGACCCACGAGCTGCGCCGTATGAATACCTACGGGGTGCTCGGCCGGTACATTCCGGCCTTCGGACGCATCGTCGGGCGCATGCAGTACGACCTGTTCCACGCCTACACGGTCGATGCGCACATCCTGTTCGTGGTGAGCAACCTCAGGCGCTTCGCGATCCCGCGCTACGACCAGGAGCTGCCGCAGGCCTCGCGCATCATGCAGCAGCTGCCGCGGCCCGAAGTCGCCTACCTCGCGGCGCTGTTCCACGACATCGCCAAGGGCCGCGGCGGCGATCATTCCGAGCTCGGCGCGGTGGACGCCGAGGCGTTCTGCCTCGAGCAGGGCCTCTCGCCGTACGATGCGCGCCTGGTGGCCTGGCTGGCCCGCCACCACCTCACCTTCTCCCTGACCGCGCAGAAACAGGACATCGGCGATCCCGAGGTCATCAACGCCTTCGCGCACACGGTGGGCGACGAGGCGCATCTCGATTATCTCTACGTGCTCACCTGCGCCGATGTGCGCGCGACCAACCCGAAGCTGTGGAACTCGTGGAAGGCCTCGCTGTTCCAGGACTTCTACCAGCGGGTGCGCCGGGCGCTGCGCCGCGGGCTCGAAACGCCGATCGACCAGGAGCAGCTGGTGCAGGAGACGCGCGAGGCGGCGCGCAGGCTGATGCTCGAGCGCGCCGTTCCCACCGCGGACATCGAGCGTCACTGGGCGCGTTTCTCGCCGGCGTACTTCCTGCAGCATTCCCCGGAGGAGCTCGCCTGGCATGCGCGGCTGCTCGTCGAGCGCGAGCCGCTCTGCGAGGAGCCGCTGGTGGCGCTCGATCCGCAGAGCGTGCGCGGCACCACCGCCGTGCTGATTCTCACGCGCGCCCGGCACCATGGCTTCGCGCGCACCACCGCCGTGCTCGACCAGCTGGGCCTGAATGTCGTCGATGCGCGCATCACCCCGACCGGCGATGGTTTCAGCCTCGACCTGTATCACGTGCTGGAAGACGACGGCGCGCCGATCACCGACGATGACCGGCTGCAGGAGATCGAGCAGGCGCTGTGGCGCTCGCTGCAGCGGCCGCAGGACACCGTGGCGGTGCACCGGCGCGCGCCCCGGCAGGTGCGCCTGTTCCACACCCCGACCCAGATCGCCCTCAGCGTCGATGAGCGCAACGGCCGCTCGGTGCTCGAGCTCACCGCCGCGGACCGTCCGGGACTGCTGTGCGACGTGGGCAAGGTGCTCACCGCCGAACGCATCGCGCTGCAGGCGGCCAAGATCATGACCGTGGGCGAGCGCGCGGAGGACGTGTTCTACATCACCGACCTCGAGGGCCGGCCCCTCGACGAGGCGGCCGCCACGCGGCTGCGCGACACCCTCGGCACGGCGCTCGAGCGGCGCGCGGCCGCCTGAGCGCACCCTGCCCTCACACCGGAGCGTTCCATGAATCCGCTTCTCGAGCGGTTGCACGAGTATCCCTTCGAGCGCCTGGCGCGCCTGAAGGCCGGGATCGAGCCGCCGGCCGGCCTCACCCCGATCGGCCTGTCGATCGGCGAGCCGCGCCACGCGCCCCCGGAAGTGGTGTTGCGCGCGCTGCGCGAGAACCTTCAGCGGCTGGACAGCTATCCGGCCACCGCGGGGCTGCCCGAGCTGCGCGCCGCCTGCGCCGGCTGGCTGCAGCGCCGCTACCGTCTGCCCGAGGGCTGCATCGATCCGGCCACGCAGGTGCTGCCGGTGAACGGCACGCGGGAGGCGCTGTTCGCCTTCGTGCAGGCGGCGGTCGACGCGCGGCACGAGCCGCTGGTGGTGATGCCGAACCCGTTCTACCAGATCTATGAAGGCGCGGCGCTGCTCGCCGGGGCGCGCCCGTACCTGCTCGATACCCCCGCGGCCCAGCAGTACCTTCCGGACCTCGATGCCGTGCCGCAGAGCGTCTGGAGCCGCTGCCAGGTGCTGTTCCTGTGCAGCCCGGGCAACCCCACCGGCAAGGTGCTGCCGCGCGAGCTGCTGCGGCGGGCCCTCGAGCTCGCCGAGCGGCACGATTTCATCGTCGCCGCCGACGAGTGCTACACGGACATCTACCTCGATGAGCGCGCGCCGCCGCCGGGGCTGCTCGAGGTCTGCCGGGCCTGCGGCCGCGACCGGTTCGAGCGCTGCATCGTGTTCCACAGCCTCTCGAAGCGCTCGAGCGTGCCGGGGCTGCGCTCGGGTTTCGTCTGCGGCGATGCGCGCCTGATGTCGCGTTTTCTGCTCTATCGCACCTATCACGGCAGCGCCATGGCGCTGCCGACGCAGCTGGCGAGCCTCGCGGCCTGGCAGGACGACGCCCATGCGGCGCACAACCGCCGTCTCTATCAGGAGAAATTCGAGCGCGTGCTGCCGCTGCTCGCCCCGGTGCTGCCCGTCGAGAAACCCGACGGCGCGTTCTACCTGTGGACCGACGTGGGCGGTGACGATGAGCGCTTCACCCGCGAGCTGTTCGCGACCCAGGCCGTGACCGTGCTGCCGGGCAGCTACCTGGCGCGCCCCGGGCCGGCCGGCAACCCCGGCGCCGGCCGGGTGCGCATCTCCCTCGTGCCCACGCTGGAGACATGCGTCGAGGCCGCGCGGCGGATCCGAGATTTCATTCAGCGAGACGGCACATGAGCGACCTCGAGACTCTCAAGACCACCATCGAGCGCGCCTTCGAGCGGCGCGCGGACCTCACGCCGGGCAACGTTGCCCCGGAGCTCGCCCAGAGCCTCGAGGAGTGCCTCGGGCTGCTCGATTCGGGGCGCGTCCGCGTCGCCGAGCGGCGCGACGGCGCCTGGGTCGTCAACGAGTGGCTGAAGAAGGCCGTGCTGCTGTACTTCCGCAGCCACGACAACGTGGTGATGGAGGCCGGGTTCACCCGCTTCTATGACAAGGTGCCGCTGAAATACGCGCAGTCTTCCGCGGCCGAGCTGCGCGCTGCGGGCGCCCGCGTGGTGCCGCACGCCGTGGTGCGCAAGGGCGCCTACATCGCCCCCAACGTCGTGCTGATGCCGAGTTATGTCAACATCGGCGCCTACGTCGACTCCGGCACCATGGTGGACACCTGGGCGACGGTCGGCTCCTGCGCCCAGATCGGACGCAACGTGCATCTGTCCGGCGGTGTCGGGATCGGGGGGGTGCTCGAGCCGCTGCAGGCGAGCCCGACCATCATCGAGGACGATTGTTTCATCGGCGCGCGCTCCGAGATCGTCGAGGGCGTGGTGGTCGGGGCGGGATCGGTGATCTCGATGGGCGTGTTCATCGGCCAGAGCACGCGCATCTACGACCGCACCACGGGCGAGACGCTGCGCGGGCGGATCCCGGCCGGCTCGGTGGTGGTGCCGGGGACGCTGCCCTCGGCCGATGGCCGCTATGGGCTCGCCTGCGCGGTGATCGTCAAGCGGGTGGATGCGCAGACGCGCGCCAAGACCTCGATCAACGAACTGTT
>JAKAFQ010000354.1 GCA_021817875.1 Pseudomonadota bacterium | reverse complement strand
GAGTGCGCGGCACAGATCGAATCGGCGCTGGTGCTCGCCGCCAGCACCCAGGCCGGCGCGCTCGAGGAGACCGTCAAGCGCTTCTCGCCGCTGAAGCCCGCCTCCTGCCTGCTCACCAAGCTCGACGAGGCCGCCAGCCTCGGCGGCGCGATCTCCGCGCTCATCCGCGCCCGCCTGCCGGTGTCCTACGTGAGCGAGGGTCAGCGGGTCCCGGAGGACCTGTGCCCGGCCCGCGCCCTGGAACTCATCACCCACGCGGTGCGCCTCGCCCAGTCGAGCGGCGCGGCCGCCGACGAAGATCTCCTGCGACGACGTTTCGGAAGGCTCTCCCATGCCAACACCTGATCTCAGCCTGATCAACAATGCCAAACTCGAAGCCCTGGCGCAGCCGGTGCAGGTGATCGCCGTCACCGGCGGCAAGGGCGGGGTCGGCAAGACGAGCGTCTCGGTCAACCTCGCCACGGTGCTCGCGGCGCGCCGGCGGGTCGTGCTGCTCGACGGAGACCTGGGACTCGCCAACGCCGACGTGTTTCTCGGCCTCTCGCCCCGCTATACGCTGGCGCACGTCATCTCGGGCGAGCGCACCATCGACGAGGTGCTGATCCGCGCGCCGCAGGGATTTCACGTGGTGCCCGCCGCCTCCGGCGCCGCCGACCTCGCCAGCATGGGCGCCGCGGAACACCTCGGGCTGGTGCGCGCCTTCAGCTCCCTCGCCGCGCAGCTCGAGGTGCTCATCGTGGACACCGCGGCCGGCATCGCCCAGGGCGTGCAGCAATTCTCCCAGGCCGCCCAGCACGTGCTGGTCGTGATCTGCGATGAGCCGGCCTCGCTCACCGACGGCTACGCGCTGATCAAGGTCCTCAGCCGCCAGCACGATGTCAAGCGATTCCGGGTGCTCGCCAACCGCGCGCGCCGCCCCGGCGCGGGGCGCGAGCTGTTTCAGCGCTTCGAGCGGGTCACGACCCGCTTCCTCGACGTGGTGCTGGAATTCGCCGGCGAGATTCCCGAGGACGAGTGCCTGCAGCGCTCGGTGCGCGAGCAGCGCCCGGTATGTGACCTGTATCCCGGAAGTCCCTCGGCCCAGGCGTTCAAGAAACTGGCGCAGGCTGCCGATACATGGCCAGTACCGCCCGGTCCGCGCGGCAACATCGAGTTCTTCGTGGAGCGGCTGGTGCGCCGCAGCCCCGCACGGCTCGCGGTGGTGCCATGAGCGCCGCGGGTGCCTACGAGGTGCCGCGCGCATCGGGGGAGATGCGCAATGCGGTCGAGCTGGTCACGCGCCATGCGGAGCTGGTCAAGCGCATCGCCTATCACCTGGCGGGCCGCCTGCCGCCGTCGGTGGAGATCGACGACCTGATGCAGGCCGGGATGCTGGGGCTGCTGGAGGCGGCCTCGAACTACGCGGCGGACCGCGGCGCGAGTTTCGAGACCTACGCCGGCATCCGCATCCGCGGGGCGATGATCGACGCGCTGCGCAAGCTCGACTGGGCGCCGCGCTCGGTGCACCGCAAGGCGCGCGCGGTGGCCGCGGTGGTCCAGCAGATCGAGCGGCGCACGGGACGGGATGCGCGCGATACGGAGATCGCGCAGGGACTCGGTGTGCCGATCGAGGAGTATCACAGCATCGTGCAGGACGCGGCGAGCTGCCGCCTGGCGGCGCTCGATGATGCGGCGGTGAGCGTGGACGGGGAAGCTGATCCATTCCTCGAGACCGCCGACGAGGCGTTCCGGTCGGCTCTGGCGCGGGCCATCGACGGGCTGCCGGAGCGGGAGAAACTGGTGATGTCGCTGTATTACAGCGAGGGTTTGAATCTGAAGGAGATCGGTGCCGTGCTGAGGGTCACCGAATCACGCGCCTGCCAGCTGCATGGGCAGGCGCTGGTGCGGCTCAAGGCGCGGCTGGCGGAGTGGCGCGACGAGCCACGCGGGCCGGGCACAACCTAGCGAGGCAGGCAGTGAGCAAAGATCTGAAGTTTCTGGTGGTCGATGATTTCTCGACCATGCGCCGCATCATCAAGAATCTCCTGCACGATCTCGGCTACGCGAACGTCACCGAGGCCGACGACGGCAAGACGGCGCTGCCGATGCTGCAGGCGGGCAATTTCGATTTCCTGATCACCGACTGGAACATGCCCGGCATGCCCGGGCTCGATCTGATCAAGGCGGTCAGAGCCGACGCGAGACTGTGCAAGATGCCGGTGCTGATGCTGACCGCCGAAGCCAAGCGCGACCAGATCATCGAAGCCGCGCAGGCCGGCGTCAACGGCTACGTCATCAAGCCGTTCACGGCCGAGACGCTCAAGGAAAAACTCGACAAGATCCTCGGCGCCGGAAAGTGAGGCGGTGATGTCCAACTTCTCCGTGCTCAAGAGCGAGTACCGCACCTACGTCGAAACGCTGGGCGAAGCGCTGCAGCGCGGCGATGAAGCCGCGTTCTTCGTGGCCGTCGATCACATCGTGCAGCTGCGCGAGCCGAAAATGTTCGCCGAGATCCGCAAGCTCACCGGCGATCTGCAGAAGGCGCTCGATCGGTTCAGCATCGAGTCGCGCCTGGCGGACCTCGCCGAGCACGAGATCCCCAACGCCCGCACCCGCCTCAGCCACGTCATCAACATGACCGACAACGCGGCGCACCGCACGCTCGATCTGGTCGAGCAGTCCGGGCCGCTCGCCGAACGCACCGCGCGCGAGGCGGGCGCGCTGCTCGATGCGCTCGCCTCGTTCCGCGAACGGATTCCCGCCGCGGGCTTCGAGGGCATCGTGCGCTCGGTCGAGGCGTTTCTGCCGCTGATGCGCGCCTTCGAGGCGTTCCTGCCCGCGGCGCGCACCGACTCCGAACAGATCCGCCGCAACCTCGCCGAGGTCCTGCTCGCGCAGGGCTATCAGGATCTCACCGGACAGATCATCCGCAGCGTCATCAAGCTGGTCGAGGAGCTCGAGCAGGCGCTCGGCAGTCTCAGCCGCCTCTCCGAAGACCTGATCGAGCACGCCACCGTCGGTGAAGATCCGTGCGTCTGTCACGGCCCGGTGGTCCCCGGGGTCACCCAGGGCGAAGTCGCCTCCGCCCAGACAGACGTCGATGCCCTGTTGTCCGGTCTCGGCATGTGAGGGCGGGGAGCCTCTGATTGAGCCGCGCGCACCCACGTTGCTGCCGCACATCGCCCGCCGCCAGGCTCAGGGCGCGGCCCGCGCGTCGGTGCGGACAAGCCGTGCACCGCGCCGGCCACCGATGCGCCGGGCAAGCCATCCATGACCATCTTCCCGCAGCAACGGGAGGCTGATCCGGCCGGGAGCGTCGTGGCTTCCCGCCCGGATACCGCGCGCACACCGCGCGCATCGCGCCCGGCCGCCGGAGACACCCGCCGCCGCCGCGAGTGCGCGCGGCCCCAGCACAGGCTGCCCCGATGGACATCCTGAGCATCATCGGACTGGTGCTCGCCGTCAACGCGGTACTGCTCGGCGCGGTGCTGCGGGGCGCGGGCATCATGGCGCTGATCTCCCTCGAGGCGTTCGTGGTCGTCGGCGGCGGCACCATCGCCGCTGTCTGCGTGCAGACGCCGCTGCCGGTGATGCGGCGCGCGCTCGCGCTGTTTCCCTGGGTCATCCGCCCGCCGCCGCGCGACGGCGGCAGCCTGGTCGCCAAGATCGTCGAGTGGAGCAACACCGCGCGCAAGCGCGGACTGCTCGGCCTCGAACCGCTGATCGACGCCGAGCACGACGAGTTCACCCGCAAGGCGCTGCAACTGGTGGTGGACGGCAATGAGCCCGAGCACATCAACAACGCGCTGGCCGTCGACATGAGCATGCGCGAAAACGCCGACATCACCGCCGCCAAGGTGTTCGAGAGCGCCGGCACCTACTCGCCGACGCTCGGCATCATCGGCGCGGTGCTCGGGCTGATGGCGGTGCTGCAGAACCTCGCCGATCCGGCCCAGCTCGGCCACGGCATCGCCGCCGCCTTCACCGCCACCGTGTACGGCATCAGCTTCGCCAACCTGTTCTTCCTGCCGATCGCCACCAAGCTGAAGGGAATCATCCACCGCCAGACGCAGTTCCGCGAACTGATCATGGACGGCATGATGGCCATCGCCCAGGGCGAGAATCCACGCTCGATCGAAACGAGGCTGCAGGGCTACCTGCACTAGCCATGCGCCGGATCCGCAGACACGAAGAGCACATGAACCACGAGCGCTGGGCGATTCCCTACGGGGATCTGCTGACGCTGCTGCTCGCGTTCTTCGTGGTGATGTACTCGATCTCCTCGGTCAACGCCGGCAAGTACCGGGTGCTGTCCAACTCGCTGTATGCCGCCTTCCGCGGCCAGCCGCGCACCCTGAACCCGATCCAGGTGGGGCACAAGCGGCTCGGATCCGGCGCCGACATCCGCATGAGCATCGTCCGCCAGAAGATCCTCAGGAATCAGCCGCGCGAGTATCTGACGCCGCTGCCGGTGCCGGCCCCGCCGCGGCTCGCGGCAGCCCCGGCCGCGAGGCCGGCCGGCTCGACCCTGGCGCGGGTGGCCGCGAACGTCGATCGGGCGATGTCGGAGCTGCTGCGCCGGAACCTGGTGGTGATACGGCGCAACCCCAACTGGATCGAGGTGCAGTTCCGCTCAGACGTGCTGTTTCCGAGCGGCAGCGCCCGTCTGTCGGCCGGCGCCGTGAGGGTCATCCGGCGTCTGGCCAAGGCACTCGGCCGCTTCCCCAATCCGGTACGGGTGGAAGGCTTCACCGACAACGTGCCGATCCGCACGGTGCAGTTCTTCTCGAATTGGGAGCTGTCGGCGGCGCGGGCCGGCAGCGTGGTGCACGTGCTCTCGAACGCCGGAGTCGCATCCGGACGGCTGGCGGTCGTCGGTTTCGGCGACCAGCACCCGATCGCGAGCAACGCCACCGCCGCGGGCCGCCAGGCCAACCGGCGCGTGGTGGTGCTGATCCTCTCCACGCGCCTGCCCAATCACCTCGATCCCGCCTGGGTCCCGAAACAGTCCGGCACCGCGCCCGGCGCG
>JAKAFQ010000009.1 GCA_021817875.1 Pseudomonadota bacterium | reverse complement strand
GTGCGCGGGCATTGCCGGGGTGAAGGCGGTGGTGTTCTCCGGTACGAGTGCCGAGAAGCCCTGGGTTCACATGGAGATATTCGAGGGAAGCTACGGCGGGCGCTTCGGCAAGGACGGCATGGACAGCGTCGATACGCTGTATGCCAATACACGCAACAACCCGGTTGAAGACATAGAGGCGCATGCTCCGCTGCGGGTGACCCGGTATGAACTGCGCGCCCCGGATGCCTGCGCCGCCGGCCAGTGGCGCGGCGGTGCGAACTCCATCAAGGAGATAGAGCTGCTGGCACCCGGTTTCATCGCCATCGAAGGCGATGGCCATGCTCACAAGGCCTGGGGATTTCAGGGAGGCGAGGCCGGCCTGCTCGGCCGCGTGGTACTGAGGCGCGCGAGCGGCGAGACGGTTGATCTGCCCTCCATGACGAGTGCGGTTCCGGTTGCCAAGGGGGACCGGCTTACCGTAATCGGCGGCACGGGCGGCGGCTTCGGTCCGGCTTCGCGGCGTGATCCTGCGGCGGTTCTGCAGGATGTGCTCGATGAGCTCGTCACGCCTGAAACTGCGCTGGCCGCTTACCGCGTCGCGCTGACGCCGGAGACGGTCGACGAGCGGCAGACGCGGGCGCTGCGCAGCGGGGAATCGGCCTGAATGAGCCGTGCCAGCCCCCCTGCGCTGCGGACCAGTCGGGATCGCCTCTGGGGGTCGTTGACGCAGATGGCGCAGATCGGCGCACTGCCGGGAGGCGGCTGCTGTCGGCTGGCGCTGTCGGAGGAGGACGGACGCGCGCGGCGGCAATTCGCGGCCTGGTGCGAGGAGCTGAACTGCGTGGTGAGCTGCGACGCGGTGGGCAACCTGTATGCACTGCGTCAGGGGCTCGAAGCCGATCTGCCGGTGATCGCGACCGGCAGCCATTTGGACACCCAGCCCCACGGGGGTCGGTTCGACGGTGTCTACGGTGTCATGGCGGCGCTCGAAGTGCTGCGCTGCCTGAACGACGCGAACGTCCGCACCCGTCGCGGTGTCCTCGCGGTCGTCTGGACCAACGAGGAGGGCGTGCGGTTCGCACCGCCGCTTGCGGGTTCCCAGGCCTTTTGCGGTCGGGTCGCGCCGCAAACGGTGCTGAACGCGCGCACCCGGGACGGCACGCGGGTCGCAGACGACCTGATTCGCCTGGGCCAGGCGGGCGAGGAAACCCCGGGCGCGCGCCGCTTCGAGTGCTTTCTCGAGGCGCACATCGAGCAGGGCCCGGTGCTGGAAGCGCAGGCGAAGACGATCGGCGTGGTCACGCAGATTCAGGGTATCCGCGCATTTCGCGCGCAACTGACGGGCGAGGACGGCCACGCCGGCACGGTGCCGCTGTCGAGCCGCCGGGACGCGCTGGTGTGCGCCGCGGAGATGATCGTGCGGTTGCGTCAGTTGGCGCTCGAGGCTGATCCGATCACCAGGATGACCGTCGGATCCCTGGAGGTGTCACCCAATGCCATGAGTACGATTCCGGGATCGGTCACCTTTACCATCGATCTGCGGCACCCGGCAGCGGACACGTTGAGCCGGGTCGCGGCCCGCCTGCAGGAGGAACTGCAGAGCATCAGCGCGCGACACGGGGTCATCGGGCAAATCCAGCCCATCATGGAAAGCCCGCCGATCCGGTTCGATGAATCCCTGGTGGGACTCGTGGAGGCATGCGCCGGCCGGCTGGGCCATTCCAGCATGAGAATGGTGAGTGGCGCATTTCATGATGCGGGATTCATCAGCGGGATTGCCCCCACCGCGATGATCTTCGTGCCCTGCGCCAAGGGTATCAGCCACAACGAACAGGAGAGCGCCGAACCGGCCGATCTCGCCGCCGGCGCCGATGTGTTGCTCAGCGCCGTCCTTGCCAGGGCTGAAGCCCTTTGAGCGGGCTGCAACGCGGCGCGGCGGCACGGATGGTGGTTTATTATCGAAATGCTATAATTTGATCAAATCCATAATAGATGCTATAAATGTCATAATTTGATCGGATACTAAGAACGGACTGCAGAAGGTCCGGGTACTGGGGGTGCTGCCTATGACCGGCAAATTCGAAAAGTGGCGGTGTCGGACTGATGCCGGTGCCGCAAAGATCCGAACAGTCGGGTTGCGCGTCGCGCTGACGCTCCTCATGAGCATTGCAGCGCATGCGAGCGCCGCGGCCGTGCGCTCGGCGGCAGCCGCAGATGCCGGCGCAGGGGCGCAAACCCCGATGAGCGATCAGGGATCGACCCGGCTCAGTCAAATCATCATCGTTGCGCAGAAACGACATCAAAACATCCAGAACGTCGCCATCCCGGTGGTGGCCTACACCGCGGCGACTCTCAAGGCCGCCGGCGTGACCAAGCTCACCGGTCTGGCGCGCTACACACCGGGACTGGGTCTGTCCGGGTCGTTCGCCGGACAGGACGCGTCCATCGCGATTCGGGGCGTCGCCCAGCAGGACTTCAATGACATCTCGGAAGGGCCGAACGCGGTATACATCGACGGCGGCTATGTCGGTATCAACAATATATCCGCGGTCGGGCTCTTCGACATCAATCACGTCGAGGTGCTGAAGGGTCCACAGGGAACGTTGTACGGCCGTAACGCCATCGGCGGGCTGATCAACATCGTGACCAACGAGCCGTCGGATCACTTCGGCGGTTACGTGGATTACACCTACGGCTCATACAATACCAACACGGTGCAGGCGGCGGTTACCGGGCCGCTCGGCAGCGACAAGGTCACCGGCCGGCTGGCGCTGCTCTACAACCACAACGGGGCCTATATCAGAAATCTGGCTCCGACCGGCGGCAACCTCGGCGGCGAGAGCAACTGGGGCGTCAGGGCCAAGATCGACATCAAGCCGAACTCGCACTTCGACGTGCTGGGAACCGGCTTTTTCACGCGCTGGCTGACGTCGTGGGGGCCGTATTTCAGCATGCCGGAGCGGGCGGTCTATACGGGCAGCGGCCCGCTGCTGCGGCAGATCGATTCCGTGCCTGCGACCACCAGTTTTCTGTGGCCGACGAACACCTCGAATCCCGCCGATCTGACTCTCAATGCGCACAATGCGCAGAGCCATGGCGACTATTTCGACATGCAGGGCGGCGACATTCGCATGACTTACCGGCTGGCCCGTTGGCGCTTCACCTCGATCAGCGACTACAAGAATTACAGTTCCCTGATGCAGTTGGACGACACCGCGGTGCCGATTTCGGTTTTCGATACCTATGATCACGCGGATTTCGACCAGTGGTCCGAAGAGCTGGATTCATTCTACCATTATCGAAATCTGCGTCTGACGAGCGGACTCATCTATCTGTACATGGACGCGAAGATGGATCCGAACTTTCAGATCATCGAGCCGGTGGACTATTTCAGGGGTACGGCGACGCAGTGGACGAAGTCCTATGCGGCCTTCAGCCAGGCCGACTGGAGGTTCGCGCCGAAGTGGACGCTGGTGCTCGGGCTGCGCTACACGGACGACCGTCGCTACTACGATTATGTTCAACACCTCTGTCCGGGTTTTTCCCCCTGCGGTGTCATCTTCTATCCGGCGGTTTCTCTCAGTCGCAATGACCAGATGATCAGCGATACGGCGCGGCTGGAATATCGACCACGGCGCGGGCTGCTGCTGTACGCCAGTTACAGCCGTGGAGCGAAAGCCGGTGGGTTCAACTTTCCTCTGAGCACCACCCCGCCCACGGTGCAGCCTCCCGCAAGCCTGCCGTACAAGCCGGAATATCTGACCGATTACACTCTGGGGATGAAGAGCCAGTGGCTGAACGATCGGCTGATCGTCAACGCCGACGCGTTCTATTATCACGATCGCAATTATCAGTCGTACGTGCTGCTGCCGCCGCTCACCACGATCCTGAGCAACAACCCGGCCCGCACCCGCGGCGCGGAATTGTCGATCGAGGCGAAGCCGACGTCGCGGCTGTTCACCCGGCTTGCGGTCGATCGTGTCGATAACACGGTGTATCGGGTGAATATCGCGACGGTGTCGGGTCTTCCCTACTACTACGACAAGCACGCGCCGTTTACCTCCCCGTGGCAGGCCACGGCCACGGTTCGATACACCTGGCCGTTCCTGGGCGGCGCGCTGAGTCTGCAGGGAGATGCGAAGTTCACCGGCACATACTTCTTTTCGCTGACCAACTACAGCGCGACGCGGCAGCCTGACTTCACGCTGTTCGATCTGAACGCCTCGTGGATGAGCGCCAACGGAAAGTGGAGCGTGGCGGTGCGTGGCAATAACCTCAGCGACAAGCGCTACAAGACGGTCGGCTTCGACGTCGCGGTGCTGTTCGGCGAGGAACAGGTCGCCTACGGTACGCCGCGCTGGATCAGCGCCACGGTCAGTTACCACTTTTGAGGCGGTTCGCCGGCCGTGAAGACGTATACGCTAGCGGTGATCGGCGGCGGTACGGTCGCGGAGTCGCATCTTCAAGCCTATGCGCGCCTCGATTGCGTGCGGTTGATCGGGCTCGCGGAGCCGAGAGGCGAGCGGCGCGAGGAGTTGGCGCGACGTTACGGGGTGCCAGGCTATGGAAGCTGCGCGGAGCTTCTGCAGCGTTCGCGACCCGATGTGGCCTGCGTGCTCACGCCCGTGGCGACCCATCGGATGATTACCGAGCAGTGCGCCGCCGCCGGCGTGCATGTGCTGTGTGAAAAACCGATGGCGATCACGCTGGAGGACGCCCGGGCGATGGCCGCGGCCTGCCGCGCGGCGAGGGTGAGCTTCTTCTACGGATCGTCGTATCGTTTCCTGCCGGCGCTCATCGAGGCGCGGCGCCGGATCGGCGCCGGAGAGATCGGGGAGGTCCGCCTGATCCTCGAGCAGGTGGTCGGTGGCGATGGCGCAGCGGCGTATCGGCCGATGTCGATGGCGCATTATCCGCAGGGAGGCCCGGGGGGAGGCGGTTACGGCCTGGTGGATCACGGCATCCACATGCTCGATGTGTTTCCCTGGCTGTGCGGCTCGCCGATCAGCGCCGTGTTCGGCCGCGGCGACCGCTCCGGTGCGTCAGCACGGCCGGAGCTGGCATGGCTCGCTTTGGCGAGCGGGACTCAGGGAGTGCTCATCTACGATCAGAGCAGCCGCTGGCTGGACCTGCCAACCGAAGGGATTTTCAGCGGCGCACGCACCTGGGTCGATGAGCGCGGCTGGATCGGCGACAGCGGCGCCTGGGATGCGCATCCGGGACAGATCCGGGTTTTCGGCAGCACCGGGGCGCTCAGAATATTTCATTACGCGAACCGGCTGCTGGTCAATCGCTCCGGGCAATTGGAATCGGTTCGCCTGCCGGACGCGACCACACCCTGGCATTTTGGCGCGCAGCTGCGGCAGTTCTGCGCAGGCATCGAGCGCAGCGAGGAGCCGGCGTCGTGCGCGGAAGACGGTATTCGGGCGCTGCAGGCGCTGCTCGCCATCTACGAGAGTGAGCAGTCGGGAGCCTGGCGGAATGTTCCGACCAACTGACGACTCGCGAAGGCATGCCTGAAGTCATGTCGGGCAGTGGTCGGGCGGCAGAGCGGGTGTCCGGATCCGCACGCCACGCATATCAGGACGAAAGAGCCGGCATGGCGCTCGATGCCGCGCGGAGAATGTCCCGGTTCCGCCTGACCATGGCGTGGTGGGGCTGTGCCAGCGGCATGGTCTTTGTGTTCCTCGGGGCGGATGTCGCGCTGCTTTACGGAACGGTGAATGCCCTGATCGGCATGTGTGCCGCGTCCGTCCTGTTCGGCGTCATCGGCGGGGTGCTGGCCGGCCACGCCGTGCGCACCGGCGCGTCGAGTTCGGTCCTGTCGCGCGTGATGCTGGGACGCGCCGGAAGTGCGGTGCCCGCCCTCATCCTGTCGCTCGCCGGCGTCTACTACGCGGTCTTCGAAGGCTCGGTGCTTGCGGTGGCGGCGACCAAGGTGATTCCCGCGCTGTCGTACCCCGAGGCCGCGCTCATCGTCGTGCTCTACAGCGCTCCCCTGGCGGTCGGCGGCGTGCAGAGGTTTCTGGACAAGCTCAACGGGCTGCTGCTGCCGTTCTATCTCGGCGGTCTGTTGCTGGCAGTGGCTTTGATTCTGGCGCACACGCCACATTTGATCCACTCGCTGGCCGGCGTCGGCGCGCCCGGGCAGGGGCGACGGCCCGCGGCCGGCGGCGCCGGGATATGGCGCAGCTTCGTCGCCTATTTCGGGCTGCTGGTCCTCACGATGGTCACGATGGAATTCGCCCGCTTCGGCCGGGTGTCGGACCAGCGCTTTCATGCGCGCGTGGCGTTTGGAGTGCCGTTCTATCTGCTCACCATCGTATTGAGCGGCTTCGTGGGGATAGTGCTGGTGGCCGCGGCCGGTCCGGCGCACGTTACCGAGACGTCAGTGGTGGCGGGTGCGTTGGCGGTGCTCGGCTCGGCGGCGGGCCTGCTGTGGGTGTTTGTCACCCAGACCCGGATCAATTCCGTCAACTTCTACGTGTCAGCGCTCAATCTGCAGGCCGCGCTCGAGGAACTGTCCGGCCTCAGGGTGCCGAGAGCGGCTTGCGCCCTGAGCGTGGCGGTCGCGGTTCTCGCCCTGATGTGGTCTACGGACGTATTCGCATACCTGCTGAAGGCCCTTGCCTACCAGGCCGTGTTCATCACGGCATGGGTGGGGGTGGCGCTGATCCAGGTCTGGCGCGACTTGCGTCGCTGGCCGGCAGGCGGCGCAACCGATGGCGGAGGCCGTGGTGCGGATCCGGGCGCTCCGCGGCGGTTTCGATTTCCGGGCATGGCGGCCTGGCTCGCGGCGGCGGCGGCGGGCACCGGCCTGATGCTGGCGGGTGGCACCCTGGCGAGCGTATCCGCGCCAGCGACGCTCCTGCTGGCGGCCTGCCTCAGTCTTTTGCTGCAAAGACGCGCCGAGGCTCGGGAGCCGGCGTGCTGAGCGTCGCCATCCGGTCAGGCGTCAGAGCGGGCGCGGCCCGTGTTCTGCGGAGCGTTGCTCGATTGCCTCCCAGTAACCCCTGGCAGTGGTCGGCGTGATCAGATCGGCACGCATGGCGGTCTGCGCGGCGGCGGGGTCCCGCTTGTGAAAGGCGTCGAGAATCTTCTCGTGATAATGCACGCCGGTTCGATTGAACGCCTGCCGGTCGCGGGCAATCAATGCGACGCTGCTGGTGAGAATGGGGCCCATGCGCAGCCAGAGGGCCTGGATCAGTGTCAGCAGCACCGGGCTTTCCGCGATGCGATAGATCTCGAAATGGAACGTCATGTTGAGCTCGGCGTAGCGCCGGACATCGCCGTCGGCGGCACACCGGGTCATCTGCTCCTGCAGCGCGCGCAGGTACTCGATCTGGCGCAACGTGACATTTTTCGCGGCCAGATAGGCGGCCTTGCCCTCGAGGTCCTGGCGCAGATCCAGAATTTCCTCCACCTGGTGGCGCTTGAGCGAGGGGACGCGTGCGGAACGATTCGGCAGGCCTTCGAAGGCGCCCTCGGAAATGAGCCGCTTGAGCGCCTCGCGGACCGGCATGGCTCCAAGACCGAGCTTGTGCTCGAGCGCGCGCAAGGTCAGCACTTCGCCGGGTCTGAAGCCGCCGGCCAG
Source organism: Pseudomonadota bacterium (assembly GCA_021817875.1). The sequence continues at coordinate 13,771 of JAKAFQ010000009.1, read as the reverse complement.
TATCGTGCCGCGGAGTGCTTCGTAGGCCTGTTCGTACGCGGTGCGACCGCCGTTTTCGGACGGTGCGGCATCCGTCATGGCCGGCGGCGTCTTGCGCCGGAGCAGGCGCGCGGGTGGTCGTGCATTCCGAGGGGGCATGGCTCGCGTCATCGTGTCCGGTCGGTGCGCGTCCGACACTCCAACTACTATGCCTGAGGTTCGAGCGGCCAGGCAAATCCGGGCGCCGTGTGCGCGCGCTCCATATTTGATCAAACTAGTGATATAATATATGAAAATATGATAGATGATAAAAAAAGATGTGAGCTGCAACTCAGTGGGCGGCGGGTGCTGGTCACTGCCGGGGCCGGGGGCGCCGGCCTGGTCATCAGTCGCACGCTGGCGGACCTCGGCGCGGCGGTCATGGCGTGTGATATCGATGCAAATCGCATCGCGGAGCTCAATGCGCAGCGGGCGGACATCCTCACCTTCACAGGGGATGTCAGCGACGAGCGGATCGTGGATGCGCTGTTCGCGGAGGCGGAAAGTCGGTTGGGGGGCATCGACGTGCTGGTCAACAATGTGGGGATTGCGGGTCCCACGGCCGAGGTCGAGGCCATCTCGAGCGCAGACTGGAATCGAACGCTCGCGAGCAACGTCACCAGTCATTTCCTCTGCGTGCGCCGGGCGGTGCCCGCGATGAAAAGCCGGCGGGACGGCCTGATCGTGAATATCTCCTCGGGGAGCGCCCGTACCGGGTTGCCGCGCCGTCTGCCGTACGTGGTGTCCAAGGTGGCTGTGCTTGGCATGACGTCGAACCTGGCGCGCGAACTCGGACCGTTCGGCATCCGGGTGAACGCCATCCTGCCGGGAGCCATCCGCGGACAGCGCCTGCAGCAGGTCATCGACGACAAGGCGCGCGCACTCGGCGAATCGCCTGAAGAGTATGAGAGGACACTGCTGCGCTATGTGTCGCTGCGCTGCATGGTGGAGCCCGAGGACATCGCGGCGATGGTGGCGTTCCTCGCCTCGGCTGCCGGTCGACACATTTCCGGTCAGCATATTGGAGTCGACGGAAACGTCGAATACGAAGCATGAGATTCGCGGTTGACACCGGCGGAACCTTCACCGACCTGATCGTCGAGGATGATTCGGGCGGCAAGCGGATGTTCAAGTCCGCGACGACGCCCGAGGATCCCGTGCTCGGGATGCTCGAGGCCCTCGAGCTGGCGGCCGCTGCGTGTCGGAGCTCGCGGCGCGAGCTTCTGGGGCAGGGAAGTCACTTCATATACGGCACCACACATGCGATCAACGCGATCATCACCGGGCGCACGGCGCGTACGGCGCTGCTCACCAGCGCCGGCCATCCGGACATCCTGGTGCTGCGCGAGGGGGGACGAACCGATCCGTTCAATTTCGAAATGCCTTATCCGCCGCCGTATATTCCCCGCTCGCTCACCTTCGAGGTGCCCGGGCGTATGCGGCCCGACGGCTCGCAGATGGAACCGCTCGATGAGGCTCGGGCGCTGGAGGTCCTGCGCCGGGCGCACGCCGCGGGCGCCGAAGCGATCGCCGTGTGCCTGCTGTGGTCGATCGTCAATCCGAGCCACGAGGAGTACCTGGGCGGGCTGATCGAACGGCATCTGCCCGGAGTGCCGTATACGCTCTCGCATCGGCTGAATCCGGTGATCCGCGAGTTTCGACGCGCGTCGTCCGCGGCGATCGACGCCTCGCTGAAGCCGCTCATGGGCCCCTACATGCGCGGCCTCGAGCAACGCCTGCGCGAAGCGGGATTCGCCGGCCGACTGCTCATCGTCACTTCGCAGGCGGGGGTCATCGACGCGCAGGACGCGGCAGAGACGCCGATACGGATCGTCAATTCAGGGCCGTCGATGGCGCCGGTTGCGGGCAAATGGTTCGGACAAGTCGACGAGCAGGCCGACACCATCATCGTGGCGGACACCGGGGGGACCACCTACGACGTCAGCCTCGTGCGCAACGGGATCATTCCCGTGACCCGGGACACCTGGATCGGACCTCAATACAGCGGCACGATGGTGGGATTTCCATGGGTTGACGTGCGCAGCATCGGCGCCGGAGGCGGCTCGATTGCGCACATCGATGCCGGCGGGATGCTGCACGTCGGACCGCAGAGCGCAGGCGCCGTGCCGGGGCCGGCCTGCTACGGCCGCGCAGGACGGAATCCGACGGTGACCGATGCCTCGCTGGTGCTCGGCCACCTCGATCCGTGCTTTTTCCTCGGGGGCGCGATGCCACTCGATGCGCAGGCGGCGCGCACCGCCATCGCTGAACAGGTCGCCGCGCCGCTCGGTCGCGACGTGACCGAGGCGGCGTCGGCCATCATCGAGGTGGCCACCGAGAACATGGTGCAGGCCATCGTCGACATCACCGTGAACCAGGGGATCGATCCGCGCTCGGCGGTACTGGTGGGTGGCGGCGGGGCGGCGGGGCTGAACTCCGTGAAAATCGCCCGTCGTCTCGGTTGCCGGCGGGTGCTCATCCCGACGGTCGGCGCGGCGCTCTCGGCCGCCGGAGCCATGATGTCCGATCTGCGGGCCGACTACGATCGCGCCTTCGTCACCGAGAGTCATCGCTTCGACTTCGAGGGAGTGAACCGAGTGCTCGCGGGCCTCGGCGCGCACTGCGCGGAATTCATCCGAACCGCCGGCGCGGGCTGCTCGGGTGGCAGCGTGCACTACAGCGCGCAGGCACGCTACTCGACGCAGGTCTGGGAGATCGAGACACGGCTGCCTTGCGAGTCTTTCGGCTCGGACCGGGACCTCGAGCGGCTGGTCGAGGAGTTTCATCGCACCCACGAGGAACTGTTCAGTTTCGCCGACCGCGCTTCTTCCGTCGAATTCATCGGTTGGTCGGCGCACGTGTCCTGCCGACTGCCGAGGAGCGCGCAGATGCGCCTGCACGAGCCCGGGATGGCGGCTGCGGTGCGGCACAGGCGCGCGTACTTCGCCCCGACGGGATGGGTTGAGGCGCGGATTCATGCGCTGAATGCGCTCGAGACCGGGGTCGAGATTCAGGGGCCGGCCATCATAGAGAGCGCATTCACCACGATCGTGGTCGATCCGGGCGCGACGGCCGTGCGGCGGCCATCCGGCAGCATTTCGATCGACGTGAGGAGCGAGTCATGAACGATTTCGTTGCCCGGCCGCTGCTCGATGGCGTGACGCTCGCGATCCTGGGCAAACGATTCGAAGGCATCACGCGCAAAATGGCGAACACGCTGCTGCGCACCGGACGCTCCGGCGTGCTCAACAGCGCCCGCGATTTCTCCTGCTGCATCGTCACCGCAGATGCCAGGCTCCTGGTCACGAACGAGGCATTGCCCATCCACGTCCTGTCGGGCCCTGACATCATGTGCCGGGTCATGAAGGAGTTTCACCCCAAGGTCAGTGCCGGCGACGGCTTTCTGCACAATTCGCCCTACCACGGCTGCTCGCACGCCGCAGATCACACCTTCCTTGCTCCGGTGGTCGATGCCGGCGGCGTGCATCGTTTCACGCTGGCGGTCAAGGCGCACCAGGCCGACATCGGCAATTCGATCCCGACCACCTACCACGGAGCGGCGCGGGATGTCTACGAGGAAGGGGCGCTCATTTTTCCCTGCGTGAAGGTTCAGGAAAATTACCGGACCAATCCCGATTTCCTGCGTATGTGCCAGATGCGCATCAGAGTTCCGGAGCAGTGGCACGGTGATTACCTCGCCATGGTCGGCGCGGCGCGGATCGGCGAGCGGGAGCTGCTCGAGCTCGGTGCGCAGTTCGGTTGGGACACGATCGAGGCTTTCCAGGAGGAATGGCTGCGCTATTCCGAGCGGCGAATGCGCGACGCCATTCGCAGGCTGCCAGGCGGCTCGGTGACACGCGAGAGCCGCCACGATCCGTTTCCGGGCACGCCGCCGGATGGCATACCGGTTCGAGTCAAGGTGACCACCGATCCGAAAGACGGCTGGATCGAGGTCGACCTGCGGGACAACCCCGATTGCTTCCCCTGCGGGATGAACCTTTCCGAAGCCTGCGCCCGCACGGCCGGAATGGTCGGCGTGTTCAACTCCATCGATCACACGGTACCCAAGAACTCCGGCAGCTGCGGCCGGATACGGCTGCTGCTGCGTGAAAACTGCGTGGTCGGCATTCCCCGCCACCCCACCAGCACGTCGGTTGCAACCACCAACGTCGCGGACCGGGTCGCGAACGCCGTGCAGGCTGCCCTGGCCGAGCTGGCCGAGGGCTTCGGCCTCGCCGAGTGCGGCGGGGTGATTCCTCCGGCCGTGGGGGTCATCTCCGGCCGACACCCGCAAACCGGCGAGCCGTTCGTCAATCAGATTTTCCTCGGCATGACGAGCGGGGCGGGGGCGCCGAGCTGCGATGCCTGGCTCACGATCGGGCACGTCGGCAATGCCGGCCTGTGCTTTCTCGACAGTATCGAACTCGATGAGTTGCGTCAGCCGATTCACGTCTACAGCCGCCGCCTGGTGGTCGACTCCGAGGGGGCGGGACGGTACCGGGGGGCGCCCTCCATCGCGGTCGAATTCGGGCCCCTCGCCGGGGAAATTTCGGTCGGGTACGTCAGCGACGGCGCAGTCAATCCCGCGCGGGGCGTGCGCGGCGGCCTGGACGGCGGCCGCGCGAATCAGTGGCGGGTGCGCGCGGATGGCGGTCGCGAGCCCCTGCCTGCCTGTGCACAAGTGAGTCTGCGCGCCGGCGAGCGAGTCCTGTCCGTCTCCACGGGCGGCGGCGGATATGGCCCGCCGGATCTGCGGGATCCGCTTCTGGTGGCAAGCGACCTGCGCGAGCGCTGGATCACGGCGCAGCGTGCGCGGCAGGTCTACCGGGTCGCGGTCGATGCGGACGGCAGGGTCGATGAGCAAGCAACGAGTGCGCTGCGCTCCACACAAGTGAGTACCTCTCATGAACGCGATTGACACAGTGGAAATTCCCGGATCCTGGCGCTACGCCGACACGTACGAATTCATGGAGCGCGTACAGCAGGGAATGCCGCCGGCGATCATCTGCGTCGCGTGCAACGGCGGTGTACAGGGCAAGGAATCCCACCCGGCCCTGCCGGAGACCGCGGAGGAGATCGCCGACTCCGTGTACGACGCCTACCGTGCCGGAGCAAGCGTCGTTCACGTGCATGCGCGGGATCCCCGCAATCTGCCCGAGGCTGCCATCACGACGGAGGCCTGGTGGGAGGTCAATTCCAGGATCAGGGCACGCTGTCCGGACATCATCATCAACAATACGACCGGCGGCGGTCCGAATTCCACCATGGAGAACCGGCTGTCCTGTCTCGACGCCAAACCGGAGCTCGCCTCACTCAATCTCACCCCGGACATGAGCCGCTTCAGGCTGAAGGAACGCAAGCCGCCGCTGCCGAATCCCCGTGGTGCGATCGAGTTCGACGACTGCATTCCCTTCACCTACCGCCTGGTGGAGGAATTCGCCCGCGCCATGAAGGCGAGGGGCATCAAGCCGGAGCTCGAGACCTACCACTCCGGAGGCGCGTGGGTGATGCGGGACCTGATCGAGCATGAGCTCATCGACTCACCGGTATACGTGCAGACCGTGATGGGCTATCAGACTTCGAGCTTCCCGACGCCGGAGAATGTGCTGCAACTCGTCAAGGAACTGCCCGCCGGCGCGATCTGGCTCTGTTCCGGGATCGGACCATTTCAGTTGCCGATGACGACATTCGCCCTGTTGCTGGGTGGACACGTCCGCGTCGGTCTCGAAGACAATCTGTATTTGAAGCGTGGGCATAAGCTGAAGTCCAATGCGGAGGTCGTGGCGCGCACGGTCAGAATCGCGCACGAGCTGAATCGGCAGGTGGCGACCCCGGCACAGGCGCGCAGGATGCTCGGCCTATCGGCGGTGCCGAGTTCCTATTGAGCGGCGGCGCGGGTGGAGTTCGGGGTTGCGATGAGATTCAAAGACAAGACTGCCGTGGTCACCGGAGGCACCCAGGGCATCGGTCGGGCCGTTGCCGAACGACTCGCCTCGGAGGGAGCCCGGGTCGTGGTCGTGGCCCGCCGTGATCTCGGGCGTGCGCAGCAGGTCGCGGCTGGGATCTGCGCCCAGGGAGGAACCGCGCACGGCGAGGTCGCGGATGTCACGGATCGGCCCAGCGCACGCATGCTCGTTTCCCGGGTTCTTGCCCGGCACGCGCGCATCGATGTCCTGGTCAATTGCGCGGGCGTCTTTCTGGCGACTCCAGCCGGAGAAAGCGCCGATGAGAGCGTCGATCTCACCATTGCCACCAATCTGACCGGAACGTTCACCATGGTGGATGCCGTGGTGCCGTCGATGAAGCTGCGCAGCGCGGGCTCGATCATCAACGTCGCTTCCGTTGCCGGTTTCATGGGGATCGGGGGCTATTCCGTGTACTGCGCGACCAAGGCGGGCATCGTGATGATGACCCGTGCGCTCGCCTGCGAGCTCGCGCCGCTCGGCATCCGTGTCAATGCAATTGCGCCCGGGAACACGGCAACGCCAATGAACGAGGCGATTCGCACGCGTGCCGAGTACCGCTCGATGCTCGAGGCGATGGGGGCGCGCACGCCGAGCGGCCGCACGTATTCGACGCCGCAGGAGATGGCGGGGATGGTGGCGTTTCTCGCGAGCGAAGAAGCCCGCCCGATGCATGGCACGACGGTGCTGATGGACGAGGGCTTTTCCGCCGGAATGTGAGCCGAACCCGCGCCTCCGATGACGGGGTCCGCGGACCATCAGGCCCCGTTGCAGCGTGCTTCGCCGAGGGGGCGGCGAACGCCGGCGGGATCGAGCCCGGCTTTCAGCGCGGTCATGACGCCGACCGCTTCCCAATAATTCTCGACGACATGCAGCTGTCCCCGGCGCCAGGGCAGTGCTTCGAGATCGTTTTTCATGATGTTCCGGTTCTCGCGCACCGCGATGACGGGAATTCCCTGCTCGAGGGCGGCCAGAGTCGGGATGCCCACGCAGCCGACGGGGATCACCAGGCAGGAGACCTGGGCGGCGGTGAGAACTCCCGGCGGAGGAGCCGGGGAAATGTCGCGGATGATGCGTGGTGCTCGCTGCAGACCCTTGAGCACGCACATGAAATACGCGTTCGAGATCGCTTCGGCCGCCATCCGCGGATCGACCACGCCGAGATCCTGATTGGAGACTTCCCGCGATGCCTCCATCGGCGCGTGAGCGGCCGGAATGTCGTAGAGACTGGACAGCGCATGAGTGAAAATCGCCTCCACACCGCCCCACGGGTTGATCATGTCGCCGCGCGCGACGTAATAATCCTTGTGATAATTGGCGGGCATCTCGATCTGGGTGCTGATGGCCAGGGCATCGTAGCTGCCTCGCCGCTCGTCGAGGACCCGCAACAGGCCCTCCAGGCGCTCCACGCGACCTACTGCCCTTCCCGAGGACGCGTACAGCGCCTCGAGTCGCACGGCCGGATCGAGCATCACGATCTCCGCGGCATCCAGGCCAAATGAGGCGCGTGCGGCGTTCACGGAGTTGATGGCCATGTCGGAGAAGTAACTGTCCGGATGCCGCTCGAGAACCACCAGCACCCGGTTGGCGCGTACCGGTTGCAGACCTATGGTGCCCATCAGCAGCCGGGCAATGATGCTGCCTTCGACGTACAGTCCGTTCTCCGGCAATTCATTGAGATCGGAGGCGTTGACCACGTTCGGGTGGGTGATGAGCCGGTCGGAGGCGGCGGCCAGAAGCCTCGCCGCGACATTGGCGTCGCCCGCGTGACCACCGAGCTCCGAGCCGATTCCGGTCGGGATCAGAAATACCGTGTTGAACGCGCCACAGTCTTCGTTTGGCCGTGACTGGAAATCGAAGATCGACCGAAACGGTCTGGCCGCTGCGCCTCGCGGCCCGCTGATGACGCCAAGCTCACACTGGTAGCCGCTCGAGGTGGTCTCAGGGACCGTCAGTCGCACCGGCAGCGCGTCGGCGCGCAGTCGCGCGAGCACCTGCGTGCGCAGGTGACGGAGCAGCCCGGCATGGCCGGGTACTGCCGGAACCTCGAACTCTTCCTCATATACGCTCAGCATGGGTGTGCTCCGCATCGAGACAGATAGTCCATGTAGGTAAAAGTCCTGTCGAGCACCAGTTGGTCGGACTCGGTAAGCCGGTAGAAAGAGGGCAGATTGACGCCGTTGAACAGACTGGCCTTGACCAGGGTGTAGGCCCCGGCGTCGGCAATGATGACGCGGTGCCCGACATGCAGCGGTGCCTCGAATGTGAATTCGCCGAGCAGGTCGCCGGCCAGGCAGGTCGCACCGGCGAGCAGATAGCGGTATCGGCCGCCGGCGTTGCTGTCCAGCACTTCCGCGCTGAGCTGGTATTCAAACAGCTCCGGCAGGTGGTTGACGGTGGTATCGAGCACCGCGATCGGCAGGCCATCGTTTTCGAACAGATCGACGACCTCGGAGACGATGTAGCCGGCACTGCGGCTGATCGCGGCGCCCGGCTCGAACAGGATGTCGGCCGCATACTTCGCGCGCAGATGATCGAGTGTCTGATGCAACGGGCTCAGGTCCGGTGCTTCGTCGAACAGATAGCCGCCGCCGAGGTTGATCCAGGTCACTCGCTCGAGCAGCGGTTGCAGGTGTCGCTCGAGTCTCTGCACGGTGCGCAGCAGGGGCGAGAAGTCGGTCGCATCGCAGTTGCTGTGTACGAGCAGCCCCTCGATGCCCTCGAGGGTCTTCGGTGAGGACCCGAGCACGTCGGCCAGCTGGTCGAGCGGAACACCCAGCTTCGAATGGGCGCAGCAGGGATCGTAGCGCTTGTCCGCGACCAGAGACAGCCGTGGGTTGATGCGCAATCCGCAGGAGACCCGACCGTTCGCCTGTTCGCGGTGCAGTTTCCACTGTGACAGGGAGTTGAAGGAAATGTAGTCGCACAGGCGGGAGAGCCTGCCGATCTCGGCTGGTTTGAGCGCGGGTCCGGTCAGGTGCACGATTCCGCGCTGAGGCAGCACTTCGCGGGCCAGTTGCGCCTCGAACAGCGAGCTGGCGTGCAGGCCGTCGAGGCGCGCCGCGATGTGCGCGAGCGCGGCACGCTCGGAAAACGACTTCATGGCAAACAGCAGCCGGGTGCGTTCACCGCGAATGGCGGCGGCCGCAGTGGTGATGTTGGCGGTGAGCTGCCGTTCGTCGACGATGAAGGCCGGCGTCGAGATGCGGCCCGAATCGGCGACGAGTTTTCGTATGCGTGCCTCGGAGTCGCTGGTTGACGTCATGGGGGTGTTCCGAGTGACATGGAGGGCGCAGCGGGACAGGGTCGGATGCTGATGCGTCGGTCCGGGTAGGGCGCGGGTATCGGCGGCGGGGTCAGGTGAGTGTCAATGTCATACGGTTCATCGTCGTTCCATGGCGTGAGGGCAAAAATACGGGAAACTACCGAGCAGTGCGCCGGGCATGGGGTCGGTGATCGCGTCGGCGGCGGACATGGAGACGGTGGCCGGGCGAGCTGCAGCCGGAGCGGTGTCGTCTCGTAGGTACATCCGCATATTCGTTTCTGAATGAAACTCGAATTACAGTGCCGCGCGGACCAGAATCCTACAGGCGGAAACTGCGGCTGCCGATGTCGCCGGACGACTGGATCGGACCAGGGTGGAAAGGATGATGTGCATGGTGACCGGGATGTCTGCGGAACTCGAGGGTACTGGCCCGGAGAACGTGAATTCGCGCGGCGTCGGACGCGCAGGGAACAATCCGAGCGGGGGCAGCAACAGGCAGACGGGCCTGGCGGCCGGTTGGGCGGGGCGCGTGTCGCGTCGGACGCGACGGGTCGTGGTGTAGTGAATGGCTTCGAAGTCGAAAAGCGTCGGGCATCCGCAGCCGGGCCCGTTGGTGTTGATCGGCGGTGCGGAGAATTGGGGCGCGGGCCGAAGATCGGTGATTCTCGAGCGGTTCGTGCAGATATCCGGTGGGTCGCGCGCCCGGCTGGTGGTCCTGCCGATGGCATCGGCCCTGAAGTCGACCGGCGAGCGGTACGCGGGCATGTTCCAGGGTCTCGGAGTGCGCTCGGTGCGCATCCTGGAGGCCGGGAGTCGCAGAGAAGCCAACAGGCAGAGTGTGGCCGATCTGCTCGAACAGGGGACCGGCATTTTCTTCACGGGCGGGGAACAATGCCGGCTCGCCGAGCGTGTTCTCGGTACCCGTCTCGAGCGGGCGATCCGTGCGGCGCATGCGCGTGGTGTCACCGTGGGCGGCACTTCCGCGGGGGCCTCGTTCCTCTCAGCCCACATGATCCGCTTCGGCAGGAGCGGGTCGGTGCCGCGCACCGGCATGGTGGATCTCGCGCCCGGGCTCGGCCTGACCTCGCGCTTCATCATCGATCAACATTTCGGAAGACGCAACCGCACGGGTCGCCTGTTGACCGCGCTTGCCTTGTGCCCGGATGCGATGGGGCTCGGGCTCGGAGAGGATACGGCGGCATTTGTCGGGGAGGACTCGCTCGAGGTGGTCGGCGAGGGGACCGTCGTCCTCATCGATCCGAGTCGGGCCAGGACCGGTTTCGGCCGACCGCCCGGACGGCACGTTTCCATTGGTATCACGGATCTCACATTCCATTTCCTGGTTCACGGCGCGGCATTTCAGCTGCCTTCGCGCACCGCGACGCTTCCGAACGGGATTTCTCGGGAGACACTTGCCATGAAGGTTGAAGAGACGTCCACTTACGCCGGTCCGAATGTCTGGGCCTATTTCCCCGTGATCAGGCTGCGGCTCGATCTCGGAGATCTCGAGCAGTGGCCGAGCGGCCGCCTCGGACGGCAGTTCCAGGAGGCCCTGCTCGCGGCGCTCCCGGGTCTGCGGACGCATCGGTGCTCCTACGGCGTTGCGGGGGGGTTCGTCCGCCGGCTCACGGACGGGGAGGGCACCTGGCTCGGGCATATCCTGGAGCACGTGGCCATCGAGCTGCAGAACATGGTGGGTTCCGCGGTGTCCTTCGGTCGGGCGCGGGAAGTGAAAGGCCGTCGGGGTGTCTATGATGTCGTGTACGAGTTTCGCGATCGGGAACTCGGCCATGCGGCGGGTGAGCTCGCCTTCAGACTGCTGCAGTCGCTGCTGCCGCAGACGCTGCGCGGGACGGCGCCCGCGCCGGCGTTCGATTTCGCGACGGCGTTCGCCGAGTTCAGAAGCGTGGCTGAGCGGCGCAGGCTGGGTCCGAGCACCGCGGCGCTGGTGCAGGCGGCGGAGCGACGCCGGATTCCCTGGGAGCGAATCGATGACGACCACCTGATCCAGTTCGGAACGGGTTCGCGTCAGCGGCGTATCGAAGCGTCGATCACCAGCGAGACGCCCTATCTGTCGGTCAGCATCGCGCAGGACAAGATCCTGACCAATCGGGTACTCGGAACCCTGGGGATCCCGGTGCCTGCGCAGCTGCGGGTGCACGACGTGGCGGAGGCGGTGTCCGCGGCGAAACGACTGGGATTCCCGGTGGTGATCAAGCCGGTGGACGGCAACCAGGGGCGGGGCGTGCGGCCGAACGTCTGGTCGGCCGAGGAAGTGCAGGATGCGTACGGCGCAGCGCAGGGGGAAGGGGCCCGTGTGCTCGTCGAGAAGCACATCGATGGCCTCGATCACCGGCTGCTCGTCGTGGACGGAAAGCTCATCGCCGCGGCCCGGCGGATTCCCGGCCACGTGGTGGGCGACGGCTCGAGCACGGTGGGTCAACTGGTGGAGCGTCTCAACCAGGATCCGAGACGCGGTGACGGACACGAAAACGTGCTGACGCGCCTGGAACTCGACGAGGAAGCGGACTGGATGTTGAAGCGGGCCGGATACTGTCGCGACAGCGTGCCGGACCGCGGCATCCGGGTATGGCTGCGTGCTGCCGCCAACCTGTCCCGCGGCAGCACGGCGGTGGACGTGACGGAGGACGTTCATCCGGACAACCGGCTGCTGGCGGTCCGCGCCGCGCGTGCGCTCGGTCTCGACCTTGCCGGCGTGGATTTCATCACACCGGATATCTGCCGCTCGCACCTGGAGGTGGGAGGGGCCGTGACGGAGGTGAATGCCGCCCCCGGACTGCGCATGCATCTGGCGCCATCGGAGGGTGCTGCCCGTCCGGTTGCCGACCGGATCCTCGCGCACCTGTTTCCCCGGGGTCGGCCGAGCACGGTGCCGATCGCCGCGATCACCGGGACCAACGGCAAGACCACGACGGCGCGGATGGTGGCCCACGTGGCCTCAAAGACCGCGCGGCGCGTCGGTCTCACCACCACGAACGGCGTGTACATCGACGGCGAGCTGATCGCGGCCGGTGATACCACGGGTCCGGCTTCGGCCCGCATGGTTTTGCACGATCCGGCGGTCGATCTGGCCGTGCTGGAGACGGCGCGGGGCGGAATGCTGCGGGAAGGCCTTGCCTTTCGACACTGCAGCGTGGGGGCCGTGCTCAATGTCACGGCGGATCACCTCGGGATCGGCGGGATCGATACCCCGGAGGAGCTGGCGGTCGTCAAGCGCATGGTGGTGGAGGTGGCGACGGATGTGGCCGTGCTCAACGCCGACGATCCGCTTTGCATGGCGATGGTCGAGCACGCCGGCGCACGCAGGATCTGCCTCGTCACGATGGACAGCGGCAATCCGCTCGTCGAGCGCCACCTTGCCGGCGGCGGCATGGCCGTGGTGTTCGACGACAGCGAGGAGGCCGCGCTCATCGCATGCCAGGGTGCCGTGCGCAGGCAGCTGATCCGGGTGCGGGATATCCCTGCCACCGTGAACGGCAAGGTGCGCTTCAATATTCAAAATGCGGCATTCGCGGCCGCGATCGCGCTCGGGATGGGTCTCGGTGCGCGGACCGTGCATGCCGGTCTTTCGACGTTCGCCGCCAGCCTGAAACAGACTCCGGGACGCGTCAACATTTACGACGGCCACCCCTTCCGGGTGGTCGTGGACTACGGCCACAATCCGGCCGCGGTGAACGCCATGTGCAGGGCGGCGGTGGAGCTCGGTGAGGACGGCGGCCGGATCTGTGTCATCGCGGCGCCCGGGGATCGACGGGACGAGGACATCCGGGAAGTCGCCCGGGCGGCAGCCGGCCTGTTCGACCTGTACATCTGCCGTCGCGATGATTCGCTGCGCGGTCGCGGTCCGGACGAGGTGCCGCAACTGCTGCGGGAAGGGTTCCTGTCCGCAGGGGTCCCCGAGGAGCGCATCCGCGTGGTGCCGTCGGAGGTAGAGGCGATCATGACGGGTCTGCGGGCCGCGCGGCCGGGCGACCTGCTGCTGCTGTTTGCCGATGACCTGAAGCGCACCTGGGACCAGGTGGTCGGTTTCCGCCCGGCGATGCGGCCGCGGGCAGCGGTCTCGATGCAGCCTGCGGGGGGCAACGCCTATCTGATGCGGCCTCCGTCGTGATCAAACTCGAGTACTTCGAGAAGGACGTTCCGGAGGCGCGGGCGATCCTCGAGGCCATGGGCTGTGCGGCCACGGCGCAATGCGGCAAGCGGTGTGTCTTCAGGCTGGTCGAATCCATCACGCACGAGATGGAGAATCGACTCCTCGACCTCGAACGGGATGCATTCGGTGCCCCCGGGGTGGCCTTCGATCGCCTGGGACTCGATGAGGTGTGCGCCGATCCCGATGCGCTGTTTCTGATACTCGAAGTCAACGGCACATTGGAGGGCTGCTGTTTCGGTTACTGGGAGTGGCCGGATCAGATCACGGTGGCGGGAACCGATTTTTTTCTCGACACCGCCATGGTCTCGAGACGTTACCGGGGCCGCGGCATTGGCCGAGTCTCACTCGCCG
>JAKAFQ010000353.1 GCA_021817875.1 Pseudomonadota bacterium | reverse complement strand
CTGCTGGTGCTGACGGCGGTATCGGCGCTGTTCCTGCTGAGCGCGCTCGGCATGGGCCTGCTGATCTCGAGCGTCGCGCGCAACCAGTTCGTGGCCGGCCAGATCGCGATCATCGTCACCTTTCTGCCGGCGTTCATTCTGTCCGGGTTCGTGTTCGATATCGCCAGCATGCCGTGGCCGATCCGGCTGCTGACGCACGTGGTCGCGGCGCGCTACTTCGTGGCCGGCCTGCAGAGCCTGTTTCTCGCCGGGGACATCTGGTCGGTGATCCTGCCGAACGCGCTGGCGCTCGCCGTCATGGCCGTCGTGTTCCTCGGCGCCGCGCGGCTGCGCGCGCGCAAGCGTCTGGACTGATGCGCATGGGACGAGCCGTACTGGCGCTCATCGTCAAGGAGCTGCTGGCGGTCCTGAAGGACCCCAGGAGCCGGATGGTGCTCATCGTCCCGCCCCTGATCCAGCTGCTCGTGTTCGGCTACGCCGCGACCTTCGATCTGAACCGGGTGCCGATCGCGGTCTACAACCGGGATCACAGCCAGGCCTCGCGCGATCTGGTCGCCCGCTTTCTCGGCTCACGCGTGTTCACGCAGGCCGCCGTGATCGACAGCGCGCGCCAGATCAACCCGCTCATCGACTCGCGCCGGGTGGACCTGGTGCTGTCGATCGATCCGCGCTTCACACGCGATCTGCTCACCGCTCATCCGGCGCCGGTGCAGCTCATCGTCGACGGCCGTGACTCGAACACCGCGCTCATCGTCCTCGGCTACGCCAACTCCATCATCACGCAGTTCAGCCTGCAGTGGCTGCGCACGCACGGCGGGCCTGCCGTGCCGGCGCGGCTCGACATCCGCGCCCGCTACAACCCGACACTGAGCTCACAGTGGTTCATCGTGCCCGGCATCATCGCCGTGCTGACACAGGTGGTGACGCTGCTGGTCGTGGGGCTGTCGGTCGCGCGCGAGCGTGAAGCCGGAACGTTCGACCAGCTGCTCGTCACCCCCTTCACCCAGGGCGAGATCCTGCTCGGCAAGGGTCTGCCGGGGCTGCTGATCGGCGGCGTCGAGGCCTCGGTGATCATTCTCGCGGCGGTGTTCTGGTTCGACGTGCCGCTGCGCGGCAGCCTGTTCGCGCTGTACCTCGGCCTGCTGCTGTTCGTGGCCGCGGTGATCGGCATCGGCCTGATGATCTCCTCGATCGCGCTCACCCAGCAGCAGGCCTTGCTCGGGGCGTTCCTGTTCATGGTGCCCTCGATCGTGCTGTCGGGGTTCGCCACCCCGATCGCCAACATGCCGCCGCTGATCCAGGCACTCACCTGGCTCAATCCGATGCGCCACATCCTGATCATCGTCCGCGGCGCCTTTCTCGAGGGCTCGGGCGTCGGGGCATTCGCGCCGGAATACGCCGCGCTCGCGGCGACCGCCGCGGTCAGCCTGGCCGCCGCCGGGTGGCTGTTCCGCAGGCGTGTGTATTAGGGGTCGAGCACAGCGTGCATGCGCCACGGGATCGGATCGGGCCCGCCACGGTGCGCTGACTGCGCACCGCCCGCAACGCCCGGCGTGAGCCGGATCAGGCCGCGCGGGTCCCGGATCTCAGCGCGGCCTTGACGCCGCTCAGCAGTTTCTGCGCGCCGAGCACGTCGTCCCGCTGGATCTGCGCGCGCGCCTCACCGAGCCGGCGCTCGATCGAGGCGGCCTGCACGGGGCTGATCAGGTGCCGATCAAGATCGGTGACCGTCCGGGCATGCAAGCCGCGCAGCTCACTGTCGATGCGCGACCGGGCATTGAGCTCGAAATGAAATGCGAACCCCACCGCGACGAGGCCGAGTACCACCGCGACGACCGCCAAAATCCCGGCTTTCATGGCGGTCAGTGTAACGGATGGAGCCGTCAGCGCGCCAGCGGCCCCGGAGCGCCGCCGCGGCCCGCTAGGACGCCGGCGGGCGTGCCGGCGGCGCCATGAACTCCGCGGAGGCCGGATCGCGCACGCACTCGCTGAGGATGGTCTCGATCTCGGCCCGGGCCGCCTCATCGAGGTGCCAGCCTTCGATCTCGCCGATCGGCGCGAGCTGCTCGGGGCGCCGCGCGCCCCACAAGGCGAGGGTCGGACCCTGGTCGAGCACCCAGCGCAGCGCGAGGGCGAGCACCGATCGGCCGCAGCGCTCGCGGGCGAGCGCATCCAGCCGCCCGACCGCTGCGAGGTATTGCCGGAAACGCTCGCCCTGGAACTTCGGGTCCATGTTGCGCAGGTCATCGCCGGCGAACGCTCGGTGCGCCGACATCGTGCCGCTGAGCAGTCCGCGGCACAGCGCCCCGTAGCTGAGCACCGTCAGACCGGTTCGCACCGCATACGGCAGCACGTCCGCCTCGATCTGGCGCTCGAACAGATTGTAGGGCGACTGCACCGCATCGAGCGGCGCAATCGCGCGGAAGGCCTCCATCTGCTCGGGCGCGTAGTTGCTGACACCGATCGCCCGGATCTTGCCCGCGCGGCGCAGCGCCTCGAGCGCGCCGGCGGTTTCGGCCACCGGCGTGGCCGGGTCCGGCCAGTGCACCTGGTACAGATCGATGACATCGGTGCGCAGGCGCCGCAGCGAGTCCTCGACCTCCTGTTGGATCCGCGCCGGGCGCGCATCGCGGAAGGGCCTGCCGTCCCGCCAGGCGAGACCGAGCTTGCTCGCGATGCTCACCCGCCGGCGCAGTCCGTCCGCGGCGAGCGCCTTGCCGATGATCTCCTCGGAGCGCCCGAAGCCGTACACCGGGGCGGTATCGATCAGCGTCACGCCGCGCTCGATCGCCGCGCGGATGGCGGCGATCGATTCCGCCTCATCGGTGCCGCCCCACAGCGTGCCGCCGATCGCCCAGGTGCCGAGGCCGATACGCGACGTCTCGATTCCCGAGCTGCCGATCCACATCTGTTCCATACGCTACCTCTTTCTGTCCGTGAGACCGCCCTGCCGGTGAGATCCGCGCCTCGACGAGCGCGCCGGCACCGCGCTCAGTGACGCGGCACCGCGCTGACCGAGTCCCAGAACGCGCAGTGATGCTGCGCGGCGATGAGCGAGGCCGGAACGAGCACACTGTCGCCCGCCGCATTGAGCGACATCACCATCGGATGCTTCAGCGTGAAGCGCGGCCAGAATGGGGACCCGGGCGCCGTCGGGTTGCCGCTGCGGGCGAAGCCCGCCCACTCCGCCCGCACCTGGGCGGTGAGCGCAAGGTGATCGGCATCCTGTCCCGCCTCGCTGCGGGCGCCCCCGGGGCCGGGATCGGCGGTGCCTCCCGTCCCGTGATAGGCCCCCCACGGCAAGGCGCCGCCCAGGTAGGTCACCGGCGCGCCGGCATCATCGACCTCGTAGGCGTACACGGGAATGTAACGGGCGAGATTGCGATCGGCGAGGAGCGCCGGGCAGACCGAGTCCGCGTCGGCCACCAGGGTGCGATAGGCGATGAATGCCGAGGGTGGCGGAAAACGATCCAGCCGATAGCGCCGCATCACCCGGGCGGCGAGCGCGCCGTACTTCTGCCGCACCAGCCGGCGGTACTGCCGCGGCGTGGTCGCCACGACCGACGGGGCGTCCACGCCGCCGTTGATCTCGTCGCGATCGACACCGTTGATCAGGCGGATGGGGTTGATGTGACCGGTGGCGAACGCCTTCGCAGGCGACATCGGCAGGGTCGTGCCGTTGAGGGTCGGCGCGATCGTGCCGCGGGTTCCCGGCGCGAGCAGGTGCGAGGCCTGCTCGACCAGGGTCGCGGCGGGCACGCGGCGCAGGCAGGCGGCGGCCCCGCGCGACGCGCCACAGCCGAGCTTCGCCGCGAGCACCGCCCCCAGACGCTGGGCCTCGGCCTCGGTGAGCAGTTGCGACTTGCAGTCGGCGGCCTGCCAGACCTGGTTGGGGCCGACGCCGGAGTTGTAAAACCCGCTGCGGGCGATGCCGCGCTCGAACAACCCCTTGGCGGTCGGGGAGACCGCCTGCTCGCACACGCTCGCGCCGCCCGCGGAGGTGCCATCGAGGGTGACGTTGTGCGGATTTCCGCCGAACCGCGCGATGTTGCGCTGCACCCAGCGCAGCGCCGCCTGCTGATCCTGCAGTCCGTAATCGCCCGAGTGCGGGCCGAGCGCCTGCTCGGCGAAAAATCCCATGATCCCGAGGCGGTAATTCATCGCCACGACCACCAGGCGGCGCCGCACCAGGTAACTGCTGTCATGCAGGCCGAAGGCGGTGACCAGGAAGCCGCCGCCGTGAATCCGCACGATCACCGGCAGGCCCGCGCCGGCCCGGGTGCCCGCCGGCACCTGCACGTTCAGATTGAGACAATCCTCCCGGCCGACCATCCCGCCCTTCAATCCCGGCGCCGGGCAGGTGTGTCCGGGCCGCGTCGCCGGCAACACCCCGCGCCAGGGCGGCGCCGGTCGCGGCGCACGCCAGCGCAGCGGTCCGACCGGGGGCGCGGCGTAGGGAATGCCGAGGTAATCGGTGACCGCATCGCGGGTCAGACCGCAGACCGCGCCGTCCGCCGTGCGCACCGTCGTGCCCGGAGTGCATGCGGGGCGGGTCAGGGACGGCGCCGCCGCGCATGTCCCGCGCGACGCACCGAGCGCGAGCATCCCCGAACAGATCGCCGCGCGAAGGAATCCGGCCGGCTTCATTCCAGATCTCCTGCTGTCATGGGGCGGTGCGGCCTGCGCAACCCCCGCCGCCGCGCCCCATCCGATGCGGCCGAGTCTGCCACAACTTTAGTTTTATGCAACACTATTTCAGGTTCCAGGCGTCCTTGCCCGGCGCGCCGGACATTGGTTTATCGCTCGCTTAATCGCCGACTCCGGCCGCGCCGCGGCGCCGATCCCCAAGTGAATTTTAGTTTTAATCACCACTACATCTGGACTATGATGCCCACGGGCCGCGGGCGAATCCGTCGGTCCGGGCGGCGGCGCGCGTCAACGCGCGCGACCGGCCGGCACATCGGACGACACGAAAGGGGGCTGCGATGAAAACTCCAACGGGCGCGCCGGCAGATCG
>JAKAFQ010000352.1 GCA_021817875.1 Pseudomonadota bacterium | reverse complement strand
GCGGCGCGCGTCCGAAGGTGGCGGTGCTGCGCGAGCAGGGGGTCAACAGCCACACCGAGACCGCGGCCTGCTTCGATCGGGCGGGTTTCGCGCCCTACGATGTCCACATGACCGACCTCATCGCGGGGCGCCAGCGCCTGAGCGATTTCGCGGGGCTGGTGGCGTGCGGCGGATTTTCCTACGGCGATGTGCTCGGCGCCGGTGAGGGCTGGGCGAAGTCGATCCTGTTCAACGAGGCGCTGCGCGGGGAGTTTCAGGCGTTCTTCGAGCGGCCCGACACGTTCGCGCTCGGCGTGTGCAACGGCTGTCAGATGTTCGCGGCCCTGAAGAGCCTCATCCCGGGAAGCGCGCACTGGCCGCGGTTCGTGCGCAACCGCAGCGAGCAGTACGAGTCGCGCTTCACGCTGGTGCAGATCCTGCGCTCCCCGTCGGTGCTGCTCGCCGGCATGGAAGGCTCGTATCTACCGATCGCGGTGGCGCACGGGGAAGGCCGCGCGGAGTTCCCGAGCGCCGCGGCCGCCGAGGCCTGCGCCGCGAGCGGACTCGTCGCCTTCCGTTACGTCGATCATGACCGCAGGCCGGCCACGCGCTATCCGTACAACCCCAACGGTTCGCCCTTCGGTATCGCGGCCCTGAGCAGTCTCGACGGTCGCGTGACCCTCACCATGCCGCATCCGGAGCGATCGGCACGTGCCGTGCAGAACTCGTGGCACCCCGAAGGCGCGGGGGAGTTCAGCGGCTGGATGCGGCTGTTCCGCAACGCGCGGCGTTTCGTGGGGTGACGCCATAAGCTGACGTTGCGCACAACGTCAATATGCGGCGTCTGTGCCCCGGCCTGCCTCGGGCCGGCGCCCACTGGCGAGGCGGGGGTGCGCCTCGTTCACGGCGTTTCCCGCAAGTGCGGCAGCCGGCTTTCCCGAGACTCCCTCAGCCGAGGGGGGCGGTCCGGGGTGCCTGGCCTCTGACTTCGGGGCCGATCGCGGCCCAGGCCTCGCGGATGTCCCCGAGCAGCCCGAGCACCTCGCCGATCGCCGCGCGGTCGTTGTTGAGGTTGGCGTGCAGCAGCCGGCGGGCCATGTACTCGTACAGGTCGCTCAGGTTCTGCGCCAGGGTGCCGCCGCCTTTCAGATCGAGGCTGCCGCGCAGCTCCGCCAGCAGCGTCACCGCGCTGTGCAGCAGACTCGCCTTGCGGGCGATCGCGCCCTGCTCGATGCACGAGCGCGCCGTCGTCAGCCGCCCGAGGATCGCATCGAACAGGGTGAGCACCAGCGTGTGCGGATCGGCGCTCGCCACGATGCCATGGGCGTTGACGCTGCGATACGCGGCGAGCTTCGATTGCTGAGAGTAAAGGCTCACGTTGTGCGGCTCTCGCTCCTGATGTGTGCTGTAGCGGCCGGCGCGTGCCGGACTTGAGCCCTGCGGCCGCTGCTCAGCCGGAGGTTCCCTTCGGGGCATTCGGCAGCGTGGCGAACGCCTGGGTCAGGTACGAGGAGGTCGTCTGCAGCTGCGACAGCAGCGCATTCAGCGCGGAGTACTGCTGGGTGAGACTGGCCGACAGCGTGCTCATCTGCTGGCTGAGCTGCTGGCTCTGCTGGGTCAGCGCGGTGTTCTGCTTGACCAGCGTCTGGCTCAGCGACTCGATCGGGCCGCCGCTCGCGAGTTCGCTGCTGAGCACCGAGTTCAGCCCCGAGGCGATGCCGCCGGTGCCGCTGAACAGATTGCTCACGGCGCTGAAGTTCGAGCTCAGCGCCGCGGACAGCGTCGCGCTGTTCAGGCTCAGGCTGCCGTCGCTGTTGCTCGTGATGCCGATGCTGGCAAGCGTATTGTAGGTCGAGGAGCCGGTGTCGACGACGTTGTAGAGCGCCGCGCGGATCTGGTTCTGCGCGCCGCTCAGCGCGGCGTTGCCCATCAGGGGGCCGGCGGTGTTCGTGGTGGCGTCGTAGCTGCCGAGCTGCGCCAGGCTGCTCTGCAGCGTGTTGTAGGCGCTCACGAACGCCTTGATGTTGCTCTCGATGGTGGCGGTATTGTCCCCGACCGTGAGCGTCGCCGGCGTCGAGGTCGGGGTCAGCAGGTTCAGTGTCACGCCGCTCAGGGCGTCGCTGACGGTATTGCCGGGGCTCGTATAACTGACGCCCGCGATGCTGAAGCTGGCGTCCTGGGCGGCCGCCTGCTGGGTGTAGTTCGTGCTGCCGGCGCCGTAGGTGAGCGCCGAGAGGCCGGTGCCGGTGTCGGTTTCGGACACGGCGATGGTGTTCGAGGCGCCCGTCAGCGAGGAGGTGAGCACCAGGTGCGCGCCGTTCGTGCCGGTGACGACGCTGGCCTCGATGCCGGGATTGCCGGTCGCGGAATTGATCGCGGCCGCGATCCCGGACAGCGTGTCGTTGCCGCTGGTGATGCCGACGGAAAAGCTGCTGCCGCCGAGCGACAGTTGCAGCGTGCCGGTGCCCACCGCGGCGGAGCTGCTGCTGTAGGCGGTGCTCGAGACCAGCTGCTCGGCCTGCGCGAGCTGGCTCACCGAGACGCTGTAGGAGCCGAGCGTCGCGCCGGAGGCGGCACTGGCCGTGAAGGCCGCGGTGTCGCTGCTCGTGGCGCTCAGCGATCCGAAGGCGCTCGGCGTATCGAGCGAGGAGAGCGAGGACTGGAACGTCGACAGCGCGCTTTTCAACTGACCGACGGCGGAGATCTCCGAGGTCACCGCCTGGGTCTGGTTCTGGATGAGCGCTTCCTGCGGTGCCTGGGTGGCGGCGACGAGCTGCGAGACCAGGGAGGCGACATCGATCACCGAGCCTCCGGCGGCGCCGGCGCTGGTGCTGCTCGCGATGGAGACGGGCGAGGTCGAGGTCGTCATCTCAGGCGCTCCTCCGGAAGATCAATGCTCCGGGCGATCATTCCCCGGGTCGCCGGGCCTGCGGCCGGGCACGTCCGGCCCACCGGAGACGGT
This sequence comes from Pseudomonadota bacterium, assembly GCA_021817875.1. The sequence goes on along the minus strand of JAKAFQ010000352.1, from coordinate 2,117 downwards.
ACGCAAATGCCCCGGGGGCGGGGCCTTGCGGCGCCCGCCCTCGGGGTCATCCTGTGCAGCGTGGGGATCATCCCATGACACGCGGCATCCTTACGGCAGCTTCTGCAGCAGCGTCAGGATCTGCTGCGGAATGGTGTTGGCCTGGGCCACCATCGCCGTGCTCGCCTGCTGCAGGATCTGCGCCTTCGACAGGTCGGACGTCGCCTGGGCGTAGTTGGTGTCCACGATCGAGCTCTTGGCGGACGAGAGGTTGGTGGCATCCGTCTGCAGGCCGCTGATCGCCGACTGGAAGCGGTTCTGGTAGGCGCCGAGCTGCGCGCCGGTCGTCGCCACCTGCTGCAGCGCCGCATCGATGGTGGACAGCGCCAGGTTCGAAGCGGCCACCGTGGTCACGTTCGCGGTGCTGACGGTGCTCGAATTCTGCGTGGCCGATGTGTTGGCCGCGGTAAAGCCACTGGTGCCCACGGCAGTGATGTCGAGGCCGGCGCCGCTTTGCGTGGTGGCGGTGCTGGTGAGCTTGACCGTGCCGATCGTGGTCGTGCCGGTGCTGGCGCCGGTGAGCCCGGTCCAGGTGGCCGCCGAACCGCCCTCGGTGACCGTGATGTTGCGGCCGTCGGCTGCGGTCAGCGTGATCGTTCCGGTCGCGCCACCCGTGACGGTGGCCTTGACGCCGGTCTGGGACTGGACCGACGAGAGGTTGATGTCGGCGGCGACCGCGGTCGCGGTGGCGGCGCTGCCGCTGATGGTGACGCCGTTGATGGTCAGGGAGTTGGTGCCGCTGAAGGTGGCGCTGGCGGTGCCCGCGGCTGCCGCTCCGGTGACCGAGGTGGCATTCGCCGTCGCCTGCACCCCGCTGATGCCGGCGGCGTTGATGGCGTTCGCGATCGCGAGGGCCGAGTAGCTGGAGTTCGCCGTGGAGACGCCGTCGGAAGTCGATGCGCCGACCTGCACGCCGTTGATCACCAGGGCGCCGGCGGTGAGCGCGCCGGTGGCGGCGCCGCTGGTGACCGAGGCGCTGTAGGTCTGGCCGATGGCGGTCGTCTGCATGCTGGCGACGTTGCTGACGGTGATGGTCTCGCCGGAATTCGCGCCGATCTGGAAGGTCTGGGCATTGAACGTGCCGTTGAACAGGTTCACGCCGTTGAACGAGGCGGTGCTCGCCACCTGCTGGATGTCCGCGGACAGCTGCTGGAACTGCTGGTTGAGGTCCGCCCGATCCTGGGCGCTGTTCGTGGCATTGAGCGACTGCACGGCGAGATCACGCATGGTCTGCAGGTTGTTGGTGATCTCGGTGAGCGCGCCCTGAGCGGTCTGCGTGAGCGACACGCCGTCGTTGGCATTGTTGATGGCGGTGTTCAGGCCATTGATCTGCGAGGTCATGCCCTGGGCGATCGCGTAACCGGCGGCGTTGTCGGCCGCGGTGTTGATCTGCAGACCGGAGGACAGCTGCTGCAGGGCGGTCGTCAGCTGGTTCCCGGAAGTCGTCAGACTGTTCTGCGCGATGAGCGAGTCGAGGTTCGTGTTGAGGACGAGGCCGGTGGACATGGTCGGTAGCTCCTGAAGAGGGTGTCAGGCGCCGGACACCCGTCCGTCGCGCTGCCGTCGGCGGCCGGTGGGCCGCCATGCGTTCAAGGGGTGTATCGGTGCGGATCGACAAGACTTGAGCCGTGGGCTGCGGTGTTGGTGAAACTGCGGCTCAGGTCACATTCCCGGGCGGCTCGGGCGCGAGCGCGGCGCGCAGCGGCGCCAGCGGCCGCTCGAACCGGCGCCAGCGGCCGATCGAGCTCGCGTAGAGGGGCTTGCGCACCTGGGCGCGGCTCGCGGTCTGGACATTGCGCGCGTTTCGATGGAAGCGCAGGCAGTCGGGGTGCCAGGCGAGTCCGATGTGCGCCAGCACCGCGCGGGCGACCCCTTCGAGGTCCGCGACCAGCGTCTCGTAGTCGAGTTCCAGCATCCGGCCGGCCGGCAGCACGGCTCGCCAGTGGGCCATCCAGCGGCGGTAGCGCTCGTACTGACGGCCGAGCTGGGTCTGATCGTAGGTGTATTCGTGTCCTTCGGCGAAGAACGTCGAGAAGCACGAGAAGCAGGTGTCCATCGGGTCGCGGCGGATGTGAATG
>JAKAFQ010000351.1 GCA_021817875.1 Pseudomonadota bacterium | reverse complement strand
CCCGGGGGCTTCGGCGAGCGCGGCATCGAGGGCAAGATCCTCTCGGCGCGCTACGCGCGCGAGCTCGGCGTGCCGTACCTCGGCATCTGCCTCGGCATGCAGGTCGCCATCGTCGAGTTCGGCCGCCACGTTCTCGGGCTGAGCGGCGCCAACAGCACGGAATTCAACCGCGACACGCCCCACCCGGTGATCGCGCTCATCAGCGAGTGGCAGGATCAGGCCCGCGGGGCGCAGTCCCGGGACGAGGCCTCGGCCAAGGGCGGCACCATGCGGCTCGGCGCGCAGCAGGTGCTGCTCGGCGCCGGCACGCGCGCGCGGGAGATCTTCGGCAAGGACGTGATTCTCGAACGCCACCGCCACCGCTACGAGTTCAACAACCACTATCTCGAGCGCTACCGTCAGGCCGGGCTCAGGTTCTCGGGCTTCTCGCGCGACCAGCTGGTGGAGGTCATCGAGCTGCCGAACCACCCGTGGTTCGTCGCGACCCAGTTCCACCCGGAGTTCACCTCGACGCCGCGCGACGGTCATCCGCTGTTCAGCGGCTTCATCCGCGCCGCGCGCGCCCGCCGCGCGGCGCAGCTGCCGCACGCCGCGCTCGCCTGAGCAGTCCCGGATCCGCTCCCGCATGCGCGTGTCGTTCCCGGAAATCGCCCGCCGCCCGGCGCAGGCCGCGGCCCGGCGCGGCCACCGCGCATGAAACTCGCCGGGCGCGACATCGGCATCGGGCAGCCGCTGTGGCTGATCGCCGGACCGTGCGTCATCGAGAGCGCCGATCTCACCCAGCACATCGCCGGGCGGCTCCAGGAGATCACCGCGCGGCTCGACATCCCCTGGGTGTTCAAGGCCTCCTTCGACAAGGCCAACCGCTCCTCGCGCGCCAGCTACCGTGGCCCGGGACTCGAGCAGGGCCTGAAGATCCTCGCGGACGTGCGCCGCGCCATCGGTGTGCCGGTGCTGACCGATGTGCACGAGGACACTCCCCTCGGGGAGGTGGCCGCCGTCGTCGATGTGCTGCAGACCCCGGCGTTTCTCTGCCGGCAGACCAACTTCATCCTGAAGGTCGCCTCCTGTGGCCGGCCCGTCAACATCAAGAAGGGCCAGTTCCTCTCGCCGTGGGAGATGCGCAACGTCGTCGACAAGGCGCGCTCGACCGGCAACCACGACATCCTGGTGTGCGAGCGCGGCTTCACCTTCGGCTACAATAACCTGGTGTCCGACATGCGCTCGCTGTCGATCCTGCGCGCCACGGGCTGTCCGGTGGTGTTCGACGCCACGCACTCGGTGCAGCTGCCGGGCGGGCGCGGCGCGAGCTCGGGCGGGGAGCGCGAGTTCGTGCCGGTGCTGGCGCGGGCGGCGGTCGCCGCGGGCGTGGCCGGGCTGTTCATGGAGACGCACCCGCAGCCGGAGCGGGCACTCTCGGACGGGCCGAACGCCTGGCCGCTCGATCGCATGGAATCGCTGCTGGCGACGTTGAAATCCCTCGATGCGGCCGTCAAGGCGCGGCCGCTCGAGGAGTCTTTGCTGTGATGCGGGACGGGCGAGCCGATCCACTGCGCCATACCGCCTGTGTGAGGGGACTTCTAACATGAGCCGAATCGCCGAGATCCGCGGCCGCGAGATACTGGATTCCCGCGGCAATCCCACCGTCGAGTGCGACGTGATCCTCGCCTCCGGGGCCATGGGGCGCGCCGCCGTGCCCTCGGGCGCCTCGACCGGCTCGCGCGAGGCGGTGGAGCTGCGCGACGGGGACAAAAAGCGCTACTTCGGCAAGGGCGTGCTCAAGGCGGTGGAGCACGTCAACACGGTGCTGCGTGCGGCGCTGCTCGGCCTCGAGGCGCGCGAGCAGGCCGAGATCGACCGCAGGATGATCGGTCTCGACGGCTCGGACAACAAGGGCAGGCTCGGCGCCAACGCCATTCTGTCGATCTCGCTCGCGGTGGCGCACGCCTGCGCCCGCGAGGCCGCGCAGCCGCTGTACCGCTACGTCGGGGCGAGTCTGTGCGCTGGCCGCGAGCCGCTGATGCCGGTGCCGATGATGAACATCATCAACGGCGGCGCGCATGCCGACAACAGCCTCGACATCCAGGAATTCATGATCCTGCCGGTGGGCGCGCCGAGCTTCCGCGAGGCGCTGCGCTACGGCGCGGAGGTGTTCCAGCAGCTGAAGAAGCTGCTGCACGAGCGCAGGCTCGCCACCTCGGTGGGCGACGAGGGCGGCTTCGCGCCCAACCTCGACTCGAACGAGGAGGCGCTCGAGGTCATCCTGCAGGCGATCGAGGCGGCCGGCTACACGCCCGGCCGCGACATCTGCCTGGGGCTCGATGCGGCGAGCTCCGAGTTCTTCCGCAACGGCAGTTACGAGTTCAAGGCCGAGGGGCGGCGCTTCTCGAGCGCCGAGTTCTGCCGCTACCTCGGCGATCTCGCCGGACGCTATCCGATCGTCACCATCGAGGACGGCATGGCCGAGGGCGATTGGGACGGCTGGGCACAGCTCAGCCGCTCGCTCGGCGAGAAACACCAGCTCGTGGGCGATGACATTTTCGTGACCAACACCCGGATCCTGCGCCAGGGCATCGAGCGGCACATCGCCAACGCCGTGCTGATCAAGCCGAACCAGATCGGCACGCTCACCGAGACGCTCGAGGCGATCGACATGGCCGACCGGGCGCACTACGCGGCGGTGATGTCGCACCGCTCGGGGGAGACCGAGGACAGCACCATCGCCGACCTGGCGGTGGCCTCGGCGGCGACGCAGATCAAGACCGGCTCGCTGTCGCGCTCGGACCGGATCGCCAAATACAACCAGCTGCTGCGCATCGAGGCCGAGCTCGGCAAAGTCGGCTACGCCGGCCGCGATGCCTTCCCGGTCAAGGTCTGATCGGCCGACGCGGGACGGTCGGTTCGACAGATCATGCGATCCCCCCTGAAGCTGTTCGCGGTGGTGCTGCTGATCGTGCTGCTGGTGCTGCAGTACCGGCTGTGGATATCGGGTGAGGGGGTACGCGACGTGGCGCGCCTGGAGCGGGCGGTGAGCGCGCACCAGGCCCTCGACGCGCGGCTCAGCCGGCGCAACCAGCGCCTCGCGGCGCAGGTCGCCGACCTCAAAACCGGCACCGCGGCCGTGGAGGAGCTGGCGCGCAGCCAGTTCGGCATGATCGGACCCGATGAGACCTTCTACCAGGTGGTCGAGCCGGCCCCGCGGGCCGCGCCGCCGCGGTCCGGTCGCCCGAGTCACTGATGAGCCTCTCTGTGCGCGGGCGGGACTAGGCGGATGCGCTACTGGCTGGTCATGCCGGCGGCCGGCATCGGCCGCAGGTTCGGCGGGCAGCGACCCAAACAGTACGCCGCCCTGCGGGGCCGGCCCGTCATCGCGTGGGCGCTCGCGCCTTTTCTCGGCGACCGGCGCTGCGCCGGCGCCGTGGTGGCGCTCGCCGCGGACGATCCGTATTGGCCGGAGGTCGATGCGCCCGATGTGATCCTCGCCCCGGGCGGCGCGGAGCGCAGTCATTCCGTGCGCAACGGCCTCGGCGCGCTCGCCGGCCGGGCGGCCCCGCAGGACTGGGTGCTGGTGCACGATGCGGCAAGGCCCTGCCTGCCGGCGCAGGACCTGGATCGACTGCTCTCGCGTCTGCAAGCCCATCCGCTCGGCGGGCTGCTCGCGGTCCCGGCCGCCGATACGCTCAAGCGCGCCGATGCCGCCGGCGAGGTGTGCGAGACCGTGCCGAGAGCCGGTCTGTGGCGCGCGTTGACGCCCCAGATGTTCCGCTACGGGCCATTGTGCGAGGCGCTCGACCGGGCGCACGATGCCGCTCGCCTGCCGACCGACGAGGCCCAGGCGATGGAGTGGCTCGGCCATCGGCCGGTCCTGGTCGAGGGATCGGCCGCGAACCTCAAGATCACGAGCGGCGCGGACCTGGCGCTGGCATCGGCGCTGCTCGAGCCGCCCGCGGAGACCCCCAGATGAGAATCGGATCGGGTATCGATGTGCATGCCTTCGGGCCGGGCGACCATGTCATGCTCGGCGGGGTGCGCGTGCCGCATTCCCACGGGGTCGTGGCGCATTCCGACGGTGACGTGGTGCTGCATGCGCTCACCGATGCGCTGCTCGGCGCGGCAGGCCTCGGCGACATCGGGCAACACTTCCAGGACACCGATCCGCGCTGGAAGGGCGCCGACAGCCGGCACTTCGTGCGCGCGGCGCTCGAGATGCTGCGCTCGCGCGGCCTGCGGGTGGGCAATGTCGACGTGACGGTGCTCGCCGAGCGCCCGAAGCTCGCCCCGGTGCGCGAGCAGATCCGCGCCGCGCTCGAAACGCTGCTCGAGGTGGCCCCCGGGGCGGTCAACCTCAAGGCGACCACGACCGAGAAACTGGGTTTCCTCGGACGCTGCGAAGGCATCGCCGCCCAGGCCGTGGTGCTGCTGGTCGATGCCGCCTGATCCGGCGCTCGAGCCGCCGCGTGCGCATGGGGCGACGCTGTGCGCGGCGCGGCTGCGCACCGAGCCGGAGGATTTTCTCGTGCAGGAGCAGCTCGGCTTCGCGCCCGCCGGCGCCGGCCAGCACGTGCTGCTCAGGGTGCGCAAACGCAATGCCAACACTCCGTGGGTGGCGCGGGAGCTGGCGCGTCACTGCGGCTGCCGCCCGCAGGATGTCGGCTACGCGGGCCTGAAGGACCGCCGGGCGGTGGCGGTGCAGTGGTTCTCGGTGCCGGGCTCGCGGCTCACGCTCGCCGACTGGCAGAGCGTATGCCGCAGCGACTTCCAGGTGATCGAGGCGCACGCCCACTCGCGCAAACTGCCGCGCGGGGCGCTCAGCGGCAATCGTTTCTCCATCCGGGCGCGCGGAGTGTCGGCCGACGATGCGCCGCTTGCCGAGCGCCTCGGCGCGATCGGCGCCCGCGGAGTGCCGAATTACTTCGGGCCGCAGCGCTTCGGCCGCGACGGCGCCAATCTCGAGCGGGCCGCCGCCGGATGGCGGCTGCTGCGGCCGCCCGAGCGCGGCTTCGTGCTGTCGGCGGCCCGCAGTCTGGTGTTCAACGCCGTGCTCGCGGCGCGTGTGGCGCAGGGCAGC
>JAKAFQ010000350.1 GCA_021817875.1 Pseudomonadota bacterium | reverse complement strand
ACTTGCCGCTGGGATCGACGATCGCCACCAGGCGCACGATGCACCCGTCACCCTTGGTCCAGCGCCAGGGGAAGGCCGCGAAGGTCACGCGCTTGCCCGTCACCTTGTCGAGCTCCCCGCCCACGTTCTCAAATCCGCAGATCCCGTGGCTGAGAATCGCGCGGTGACACGGCTCCCATTCGGGAAAGTCCTCGATCACCTTGCGGCCGGTCAGCTGCTCGTACTCCCGGTTCACCTGCGGCAGCAGCCCGTGCGGCGCACCCGGTCCGTGCGGCCCGATCGCCGTGCCCAGCGGATGATCGAGCGCCTGGGTGTCGGTGCCGACCATCTTCACCTTCTTCTTCGCGAACCACTCGCCCGCTTCCTTGTAAAAGCCCGGCGAGTACGCGTAATACATCCGGCTGTCATCGTAGTACTTGTGCCAGCCGGTGTTCACGATCACGATGTCGCCCTCGCGGATCGTCGGCGTGGCCGCCTCCAGGTCCGCCGCCGTGATCACTTCCCATTTCTTCTTCGGTATCGATACCACCACCCCGCTGCCGAAGAAATACGGCAGCGGCACCTCGTCCATGAACGGCGTGCCTTCCACCACGTGCGCCGGCGCATCGATGTGCGTCCCGGAATGCATCACCGTGATGATCCGCTGCGTCAGCACCCCGGACTTCGCCATGGTGTGCAGCCGCTCGATCTTCACATCCTCGAAGTACGGCCAGCACGGCTGGCCCAGTCCCCATGGGTGCGACAGGTCGTAAAACTCCAGCCCCATGCTGTTGTGCAGATTGCTGTCGCGGAAGGCAACGCCGCGGATGGTCGGCATGTTCGGTTCCCCTCGATTCACTGTGTACCGCGATACGGTAGTACTGTACCGCAATGTGATCTCATGTATACTCCTCCCCCGCCACCACCGCAAGTCCTCGGTGGCCATCGACAGCGCCGCCCGCCGCCTCCACAATGACGCCGCGCCGGCACTTCAGGGGGGGCTGCACGTCGCGCACGCCCCGGATTCGTGCGGCAGAGTGCGGAGAACTGCAAGACCGTGGCCAACACAAAGAAACCCATCCGCAAGGCGAATGCCGGCTCCGGAATCCAGGTCATTGCGCGCGCCGCGGCCATCCTGCGGGCGCTGGAAGACCAGCCTCAGGGTCTGAGCCTCGGGCAGCTCGCCGATCGGGTCGACCTGGCGCGCTCGACCGTGCAGCGCATCGTCGGGGCGCTCGAGACCGAGCACTTCCTGATTGCCGCCACACCCGCCTCGGGCGTGAAGCTCGGCCCGGCGCTCGTGCGTCTCGCCTCCTCGGCCAACGTCGAGCTCGAACGCCTGCTGCGCCCGGCGCTCGTCAGGCTCTCCCAGGCCGTGAAGGAGACCGTGGACCTGTCGATCCTGAAGGGCAGCGAGCTCGTCTTCATCGATCAGATCCCGGGCGCCCACCGGCTGCGCGCGATCTCGGCGGTCGGTGAAAGCTTCCCATTGCACTGCACGGCGCCCGGCAAAGCGCTGCTGAGTCTGCTGCCGGATGAGAAATGGACGCGGCTCGTCGGACGGTCGCTTCACCCGCAGACGGCCCATACCCTCACCGATCTCGATGCCCTGCGCCGCGAAGTGGAGGAATGCCGCCGCACCCACATCGCCTACGACCGCCAGGAGCACACCGAAGGGATCACCGCGATCGGCACGGCGTTCATCGACCCGCTCGGCCGCCCGCTCGCCGTGTCCATTCCGGTACCCACCGCGCGATTCGACGGCCAGGAGGAAAAACTCCTGCACGAGCTGCGACGCACCCGCCGCGAAATCGAATCGCTGTTCCGGTCCTGACTCTCGAGGTCACCCTGGCATGACATCCCCGTCACACGGATCCGCGCGCACTCCGGGCGCCCTGCAGGGCATCATGCTGCTGCTGCCCATTACGCTCTCGGTCATGGGCATCGCGGTGCTCGTTCCGGACGTGCCGCTGCTCATGAGGACCTTCCGGCACATCCCGCATCACCAATACCTCATCCAGGGTGGTGTGCTCACCATGCCGGCCTTGTGCGTGGCGCTGCTGTCGCCGCTGGCGGGCTGGATTGCGGACCGGATCGGGCGGCGGCGCTTCCTGATCGGCTCCATGGTGGTCTACGCCGCGGTGGGGATCGCGCCGACGATGCTCCACCACCTGACCGCCATCATCCTCTCGCGCGTCGCGGTCGGGATCTGCGAGGCCGTGGTGATGACCGTCAGCACCACGCTGATCAGCGATTACTTCCAGGGTCATGCCCGGGAGAAATGGCTCGCCAGCCAGACCGCCGTGGCGGCGCTGTCGGCGCTGGCGCTCATACCGCTCGGAGGGCTGCTCGGGCGGCTGTACGGCTGGCGCGGCCCGTTCGGAATCTACCTGTTCAGCCTGCTGCTCGCCGTCGGGCTGTGGCTGTTCACGTGGGAGCCCGCCGCGGAGCCCTCCCCGGCCGCACCCCGCGTGCCCGACGAGGCCACCGAGGCGCCGGTAGCCTTCCCTTGGCTGCGGCTGGGGGGCATCTGCGCCATCACATTATTTGCCTCCGTGATGTTCTATACGCTGCAGACCCAGAGTGCCCTGGCGCTGGTGGACCTCGGGGTGCATGACACCGCCCGGCTCGGCATCCTCACCATGATCGCGAGCCTCGGCGTGCCCGTGGGCACCTTCGTGTTCCGGGCGGCGAGCCGGCTGCCCATCGGCTCGCTCCTGTGCCTGGAATTCCTGGTGACCGGCGGCGGATTTCTGTGGATGGGCAAAGCCACCACGCCCGGGGAGTTCGTCGCCGCCGCCGCGCTCAATCAGATCGGCTGCGGCATGATTCTGCCGACCCTGCTCACCTGGGCGACGCGCGGACTCGCCTTCAGCATCCGTGGTCGCGGAACGGGCGTCTGGAATTCCACCTTCGCGGTGGGGCAGTTTCTCAGCGGGCTGGTGGTCACCTGGCTGGCTGCGCAAATGGGCGGGTTGCTGAGCGCATTCGTCGCCCTGGGCATCGCGAGCGTGGTGGCCGCGGCGCTGGCCCTGGCCGGCCAGTTGGGCGTACGCAACAGAATGGCCGCCTCCGCGGCGGGTCTCTAGATCACTGTCATCATCTCCACTCATGGGACGTCATCAGCTCCGCTGATGCACACCGCTTTCAGAATGAATTTCCGCCCGGATCGCACCCGCGCTAGCGTGTGACCGGTCCGCATACCGACACCATACCGACACAAGGGGATTGCCAGAATGCTCCGCAGCCGTCTCATCGTTGCCACAGTCGCCGCGACGATCTCCGGGATCGCGTTGGCCCAACCGGCCCAGACGACGTCGAACCCGGCCGCCCCCGGTGCGGACGCCTCCGCCGGAACCGGCGCGCCGCGGCTGCAGGTGATCACCATCACCGCCCAGAAGCGGCCCGAGCGCCTGTCGCAGACCCCTGTCGCCGCGACGGTGATTTCCAGCAGCGAGCTCACGGCGTCCAACGCCAGCGACATCACCGACCTGAACAAGCTCGTCCCCTCCGTGAACCTCAACGGCTCGTTCAACGGCCGTGTGCCCATGGGCATCCGCGGCATCTCCTCGGTGTCCAATGAGGGCACCGTGGGACTGTCCTCGGGCGTGGCCATCATGATCGATGGCGTACCGGTGCCCTCCGACTCGATGGATGGCAACAACCTCCAGGATGTTCAAAGCGTCCAGGTGTTGCAGGGTCCCCAGGCCACCCTCGGTGGCCGCACCGCGGCCACGGGCGTGATCGACATCGTCACCCGCAAGCCCACCTCCTACTTCACCGGCGATGCCGGCCTCACGTTCACCAACGACGGGGAGGTGCGGCTGAACGGCTTCCTCGCCGGACCCATCACCCACAGGATCGATTTCAGCCTGGCGGCCTGGGGCGACCACATCAAATACCCCATCCGCAATCTGCAGCTCGACAAGAGCACCATCCAACGGGTCTCGGGCGCCCGGCTGAAGCTGCTGTTCAAGCCGATGCGCGACCTCGACATCACCCTCATGGGCCACTACGGCCTGATGACCTCCGATGGCGACAACTTCGTGTACAAATTCATCTCCCCGGGAGCGGCGCTGCTGGTCGGCAATCACCTCGATCCGGCCACCGGCCAGGCCGTGCCGAACGTGCCGTTCATGGCCGCTTCCGTGCTCGTGCCGTTGCAGCCCGGTTTCGGCAACCGCTACTACTCGAGCCCCGTCCGTGCCGGGTCGCGCATCGTGGATCGGGACGCCTCTCTCACGGTCTCGTATCACCTGGGCGATCTGACCCTGGGCTCGATCACCGCCTACCAGCACGAGACCCAGAGCCTGGTGCAGGATCTGTTCCTGGTGAATGCCTATTTCTGGAACGAGCTCACCGGCGCTGGATCGGGCGCGCCCGGCACGCCGCCACCGTTCTACAATCATCAGAACATTCACCTGAACATCAACCAGTTCAGCCAGGAGTTCAAGATCACCTCCCCGGCGGATCGCCCCTTCAGCTATGTCGCGGGTCTGTTCTACTCCGATACCAAGGTCCACCAGGTCTACAACCGTCAGCTCTTCCCGGCATACCAGTACTTCGACGTGGCGCCGGATACCTCGACAATCGACGCCTACGGGCGCACGACCTGGCGGTTCCTGCCGAAGACCTCCCTGGTCACCGGGCTGCGTTACAACTACGACGCGATCACCTACAAGGATTCCTGGCTGCTCGACACGCTGGTGTTTCCGGGCCCGGGCGCGGCCTATCCCCCCGTGATCGTATCCAACCAGTCCGCCGCCGGCAGCCACTACTCCGGGACGACGGTCGGTGACGTGAGCCTCAAGCAACAGTTCACGCCGACCATCATGGGTTATTTCACCTACGCGCGCGGTTACTCGCCCGGCGCATTCAACACGGTCCAGACCCTCTATTCCCCCTCCACCGTCACAGGTCCCACGGGCATGACGATCGCCCAGCTGGATGGGGCCTTCCCCGGCCTCGTCACCCCGCAGGACCACTCGAAGCTCGCCTATGTCGGCAAGGAGACCGTCGATGATGTCGAAGTGGGCCTCAAGAGCACGTTACTCCATCGTCGCGTGCGCATCGACCTCGCCCTGTTCGACACC
>JAKAFQ010000349.1 GCA_021817875.1 Pseudomonadota bacterium | reverse complement strand
CCCGAGGACCGGCAGGCTGGTCTTGGCGGCGGTCATCCCGGGCAGATGCGCCGCTCCGCCGGCCCCGGCGATGATCACCTCCAGGCCGCGCTCGCGGGCCTGGGAAGCGTACTCGAACAGCAGGTCGGGCGTGCGGTGCGCCGAGATCACCCGGACTTCGTACGGTACCGCGAGCCTGTCCAGCATGTCGGCGGACGACCGCAGCGTCTCCCAGTCCGAGGAGGAGCCCATGATGAGGCCAACCAGGGGTTTCATCGGGGCATTTTATCCGAGCAACGCCCGCAAAGCGCGGAACAGCTCACGGCGTGCCGCATGGCCGGTGGCACCGGCGGCCGCGGCGCGGCGCGCGGCGCTGACGAGGCGGCTCCAGTGTGGCCGGTCGAGATCGGGTCTGATGCGGGCCAGCTCCTCGAGCGCGGGCTCGCCGTGCTCGAGCAGGCGCTGCCGCCACTGTTCGGCGCGATTGAATCGCTGGGTTTCCAGGGCGTCGCGCTCACTGCGCGCCGCGAGCGCCTGGCGGATGGGCTCCGGGTCGATCTCCCGCATCAGCTTGCCGATGTACTGTCGCTGGCGCGCGCCGGCGGCGCGACTGGGGATGCGGCGGGCTTCGCGAATTGCCTCGAGCAGTCTGTCCGGCAGACCGAGCGCCTCGAGCTCGGGGTCACGAAGGTCGATCAGCGTCTCGCCGAGATCCTGGGCGGCGTGGGCGGTGCGTTTGCGCTCGCTCTTGCTCGGCGGCTCGAGTGCCACATCGTCCAAGCGGGATTTCCGGGGAGGAAGTGTCATCGCGGGTGTCTCGCCGGTGCCGGGCCCGGGAAGTCTGCTCGATGGGGATCGCACTTGCTGCGGGGGCGATCATTGCCCGGACAGGCCCCGGGCGGCTGCTAAAATTGAAATTCCAGTGCTTCATTATGCAGGAACCGAGTGCCACCCATGCAGCAGGTGTCCCAGCCGACCGATTCTTCTTCGCTTCACGACATCGTCGGCTTCGCCCTCGAGGAAGCCGGACGACTCGGCGCGTCGCAGGCCGAGGCCGATGCCAGCAGGGCCAAGGGCCTCGGCGTCACGGTGCGGCTGGGAGAGGTCGAGACGATCGAATATCAGCGGGACCGGGGGCTGTCCGTCACGGTTTACTTCGGTCACCGCAAGGGGACGGCCAGTACCGGCGATCTGAGCCGCCAGGCGGTCCGGGCGACCGTGGAGAAGGCGTGCGCCATCGCGCGCTACACCGCGGAGGATCCCTACGCGGGTCTGGTGGACCCGGAGGCGCTCGCGCGGGACATCCCGGAGCTGGATCTCGATCACCCCTGGGCCCTCACCGCCGAGGAGGCGATCGTGCTGGCCCGCCGCTGCGAGCAGACCGGCCTGAGCACCGACGCGCGCATCGGCAACTCCGAAGGCGCCTCGGTGAGCAGCCAGCGCCATACCGGGGTGCACGGCAATTCCCTGGGGTTTCTGGCGGGGTTTTCCGGGACCAGTCATTCCATCAGCTGCTCGCTCATCGCCCAGCAGGGCACGCAGATGCAGCGGGACTACTGGTTCACGGCGGCGCGCGATCCGGGCGAGCTCGACACGCCCGAATCCGTGGGCGCGGCGGCCGCCCGGCGCGCGGCGGCCCGGCTCGGAGCGCGCAAGCTCTCCACCCGCCATGCTCCCGTGCTGTTCTCGGCGGAGATGGCTCGCGGCCTGTTCCAGCACTTCGTCGGGGCGATCCGCGGCGCCAGCCAATACCGCAAAGCCTCGTTTCTGCTGGATGCGGCCGGTCAACAGGTGTTTCCCGCCTTCCTCGGCATGAGCGAGCGGCCCCACATTCCGAAGGGATTTGCCAGCGCGCCATTCGACGGCGAAGGAGCCGCCACCCATGACCGCGAACTGGTGCGCGAGGGGGTGCTGCAGGGTTATGTGCTCGGCAGCTACTCGGCCCGGCGTCTCGGACTGAAAACCACCGGCAACGCCGGCGGCATCCATAACCTGCTGGTTGGCGTGTCAGAGGCCGGCGCCGATGCGTTGCGCACCCGGGAGCGGCTGCTGCGGGACATGGGGTCGGGGCTGCTGGTGACCGAGCTGATGGGCCAGGGGGTCAACGGCGTGACCGGGGATTACTCGCGGGGCGCCAGCGGTTTCTGGATCGAGGACGGCGCCATCGCCTTCCCCGTTCACGAGGTGACGGTCGCCGGCAACCTGCGCGAGATGTATCGCGGCATCGTGGCGCTCGGCGAGGACGTGGATGTGCGCGGGGCGATTCGCTGTGGCTCGGTGCTGGTCGGGCAGATGACGATCGCCGGTGATTGAGCGTGTGTCGGGGCGGGATGCGGTTCCCTGCGCATCAGCCACACCAGATCTCGCGGGGGCGTTCGAGTGCGCTCAGCGTGACGAACGGTGACTGATCGAGCAGCAGCGCCTCGAAGCGGTTGCCGCGTGCGAAGCGGCAGTCGGGCAGCCCCAGGTGGCGGCGGTTCGTGACGGTGGTGGCCGTGAGCGCCGCCTCGAGGGGCAGGCCCGCCTCGTGGTAGTGGCGGATTTCCTCCGAGACGGCCTTGCCGTGCTCCACGCCCATGCTGCCGGCATCGGTCCCGAGCAGCAGCTCGACGCCCATCCGGTGGGCGAGAAGCAGATGCGCCTGGTGTTGATCGAGGATGCGGCGCAGGTGGCCCACCACCGTATCGGACCAGCCCGCCGCCTGCGGGCAGGCCCACTGGAAATGCACCGGGCAGAACGTCGGGGTCCAGGCGATCCGCCGCTCGCACATCCGCTCGAGGATGGCGCGGTCGATGAAAAACCCATGCTCGATCGAATCGACGCGCGCCTCGACCGCGATCCGCAGGCCCTTCAGGCCGCTGCAGTGCGCCAGGGTGCGTTTGCCGCAGCGCCGCGCGGTCGCGACGATCAGCGCCATCTCCTCGGCGCTGAACTGTGGCTCGTCGGTGACCGCGCCGCGCTCGAAGTCAATGAGGCCCGTGAGGACGATCTTGATCGCATCGGCCCGGGCGCTGCGGTCGGTGACCGCCGCGACCATGGAGGCGGTGTCGGTGACGTCCGCACCGATGAACGCCCCATAGCGCTTCGGGCGCTTCAGCCCGACACTGGCCGAGTACACCCGGGCCATCCCCGGGGCGCCGCCGGCCACCTCATCACGGATCGTGTCGTTGATCGCGTAACGATCTCCGGCATCGCGCACGTGGCACACCCCGTAGCGCCAGGACTGGCGGGCGCTTTGCCGGGCCGCTTCGGTGAGCGCCTCCACGGGCTGACGGGCATGGGCGGCGCGGCTCGGACCGTCCAGCGGCGTCCCGTGCAGCAGCAGGTGCACGTGCGCATCCACGAGGCCTGGCATCAGGAACGCCCCGCGCACCACGGGGATGCCGCGGCGCTCGAAGGCTGCGGCGCAGTCCCCGGGGGCGAGGTCGCGGATCCGCCCCCGCTCGACGTGCACCGTCAACGGGCCCTCGCGGCAGTGCTCACCGTCGAAGCTGCTCTCGGCGGCAAGCACCGCGAACTCGGCCGGTGTGCTCACGGGCGGTACTGTGCGCCTCTCAGGCACGGTAGAACTTGCGCACGGCGCGCAAGGCGTTGCTGCCGCGGGCCGCGAGGAAGTTGCGGTAGGTCTGCAGCACGTAATGGTCCTCGGCCAGAGGCTGGTACTGGCGCCACGGCGTACCGAGCACGGTGTCGAACCCGCGCGGTACCGCCAGGGTCAGGAAGGCGCACTCGAGGCTGTGCTTCAGGTCCGAGCCGTCGGCGGCCTTCGGCGGCAGCTGCTGGCCGATGTTCGACAGTCCTCCCATCATGTGCACGCCGCGCAGCGCCGGGTCCTCGTGTACCCGCGCCATGGCCTCGAGCGTCTGATCGTTGAGTCCCTCGGTGTCGGCAATGATCGCCGAGACCGACATGTCCAGCAGAATGTCATCCGGGGTGAGGCCGTACTGGCTGCACAGCCGCTCGACGCCGCGCCGGCAGGTCGCGTAGATCTGCTCGGCGGTCTTGTTGGCCTTGGCGACGCCGTCCTCGACACGCTCGGA
The DNA here is from genome assembly GCA_021817875.1 of Pseudomonadota bacterium. Next base: position 1,054 of record JAKAFQ010000349.1, on the reverse strand, counting down.
GGCCATGAGGATCACCCGCAGCGGAAACTCACGGGCCAGCTCGATCAGCTCCCAGCGGTGCTCGGTGATCGAGTTCAGGATCGGCTTGCGCCCGCGCGCCCGGGCAGGCTGATACGCCTCGAAGCACAGCCGCTGCACCTCGATGCTCGGGAAATCAAACGACAGCGGCAGATCGACCACCTCCTGGATGGCCCGGATCAGCTCGGCCATGAACCCGGGGTCGGTGCGCGCCCGGGCGCCGGTGTTGATGTTCAGACAGGCCGCGCCCGCCTCGGCCTGCTTGAGCGCGAGCGCCTGCAGGCCGGCGATGTCCGACTCCTCGAACAGCGCCTTGGTGCTCTTGAAACCCGGGTTGATCCGCTCGCCGATGATCTGAATGGAAAAGCTCGTCATGCACTCGCTCCCGGCCGTGGCCGTTCGTGAAATCCAATGTGATGCAGGAAGCACTTCTGAAAGGTGCCGCGGGTGCTGAGCTCGACGTAGCGGCTGGTCGCGGCGAGCTCGGCGGCGCGGGCCCGCGCGCTGCTCGAGACCGCCGCCCGGCGTACCCCGGCGCCGGCGGCGTTGCCGACCTGCACGTAGCGCTCGAGCGCGATCGAAGGGAACAGCCCGATGGCGATCGCGCTGCGTACGCTGATGTAGGCGCCGAAGGACCCGGCGATCACGAACCGCTCGAGCTGCCCGGCGGTCAGCCCGGCTTCCTCGAGCAGCAGTTCCGTGGCGGTGCGGATCGCCGCCTTGGCGAGCTGCACCGAGCGCAGGTCGCGCTGCGAGAACTGCACCGCGCGGGCCAGGCGCAGCGCGCGGGTGCCGTCGGCCTGCGTCACGAGCCGCGCGTGCTCGGGCACGATCCGTCCCGAGCCGTTGATCAGCTGCGCCTCCAGCAGCGCCGCCACGGTGTCGAGCACGCCGGAGCCGCACAGCCCGATGGCCGGCTTGCCCCCGATCGTCTCGATATGCAGCTGGCCGCGCAGCACGCTCACCCGCTCGATCGCCCCGGCCGCCGCGCGCATGCCGCAGGAGATGTGTCCGCCCTCCAGCGCCGGCCCCGAGG
>JAKAFQ010000348.1 GCA_021817875.1 Pseudomonadota bacterium | reverse complement strand
GGTCAGCACCTCGACCACGACCACCACGCCTTCCTCGGCGGGGATGTCGGGGGAGATGCGCACCTCGTGCGACAGCCGGCAGGCCTGCGCCACGGAGGCGATCTTGTCGACGACGACGCTCCTCATGGCGCTGCTCATGTCGGGCGTTCTCCGGCTCGTCTGTGGAACACGCCGGTCAGGGCGACGATCTTGGAGAATCCGAGCGCATCCTGCGGCGTCCACTCGCCCGCCGCTTCGCCGTACACGCCCTTGGAGGCGGCCATCAGGGAGTAGGGCGACTGCACGCCTTCGACGAACAGATTGCCCGGACGCAACGAGATGCGCACTTCGCCCGTGACCCGCTCCTGGGAGGACAGCAGCAGCGATTCGATGTCGCGGCACACCGGATCGAGGAGCTGGCCCTCGTGCACCAGATCGCCATAGGGCTGGGCGACGAGCTCCTTGATACGCTGCTGGCGCCCGGTGAGCACGAGTTTCTCCAGCTCGCGGTGGGCGGTGAGCAGGACTTCCGCGGCCGGGGCCTCGAAGGCCACCCGCCCCTTGGTGCCGATGATGGTGTCGCCGAGATGAATGCCGCGCCCGATGCCGAAAGGGGCGGCCACCGCCTCCAACTCCTCGATCAGCGCCACCGGTGAGAGCGTCCGGCCGTCGAGGCCAGTGGGCCTGCCGCGCTCGAACGTGATGCGGTGTGTCTCGGCGGCGCGCGGCCGGGTGAAGGCGTCGCGTGTGAGCACCCACGCATGGTCGGGAATGCTGCCGGAGGAGGTCAGCGTCTCCTTACCGCCGATGGTCACCCCCCACAGGCCGCGATTGACCGAATAGGCGGCACCGTACGGCGGCACCGGCAGGTGACGCTCCTCGAGGTATGCCAGCTCTTCCTGGCGCTTGAACGCCCGGTCGCGCACCGGCGCCAGCACTTCAAGCTCCGGAGCCAGAGTCCGCATGGCGACTTCGAACCGCACCTGGTCGTTACCGGCGGCGGTGCAGCCGTGCGCGATCATGGTGGTGCCGAGCTTGCGCGCCATGTGCGCGATGGTCTGCGCCTGCATGACGCGTTCGGCGCCGACGCACAGCGGATAGAGCTGACCGCGCTTGACGTTGCCCATGATCAGGAAGCGCAGCACCTGCTCGAAGTAGTCTGCGCGGGCATCGACCTGATGATGCTGCACCGCGCCGAGCGCCCGGGCCCGGTCGGCGAGCGTGCGCGCGGCAGCCTCATCGATCCCGCCGGTATCGACGGTGACGGTGATGACCGGGCGGCCGTGGGTATCTCTCAGCCACGGCACCAGGAAGGAAGTATCGAGACCACCGGAATAGGCGAGGACGATGGGCTGCTCGCCCGTGGAAGAGGGTGTCGGCATAGGGAGCCTCTGATTAACTTCCGCGTACCTGCGACGGTGAGCGGGTCCGCCTCGGGCGAGACTCGAGGACCGTCGTGTACCTGGGATTCATGAGTGGGGAGCGACGACGCCCCGGGCGGCGCGTGAGCGGCGCCGGGCGCCTCGCCTCGGGCGGCCGAGGAGACAACTGGGGCATCCGGGCGTTAATCGGTGGCTCCCGGAACGTGGAACACCGTCCGAAGCCGCGCGACGAGCGCTTGCTGCGCGCGCCCGGTGGCGGTGGCAATGAAAATCGTGTCGTCACCGGAGATGGTGCCCGCCACTTCCGGCCACTCGGCGCGGTCGATCGCGACCGCGACGCTCTGGGCAGCCCCGATGGTGGTCCGGAGCACGGTGAGCGACGGCCCGGCCCGTCTCAGTCCGCGTACGAACTGGGCAAGCATGGCGAAGTCGCCCTGGGTGCGCGAGAGCTCATCGGGCGGCAGCACGTAGCGGCCGCTGGCCTTGAGCACTCCGATGTCGCGCAGGTCGCGGCTGACCGAGGACTGCGTCACCTCATAACCTTGCGAGCGCAGCAACCGTACCAGGTCCTCCTGGCGACGAACCACACCCTCGCGCAGGATACGCATCACGGCCTGGCGGCGCTCGATCTGCTCGGCGTCCATGAGATCAGGTGAACTGTCGCACGTGCATAAACTTGCGCGTATTGTGCATATTAATTCGCGCGAGTCAAGGGGCCCGGTCGGCCACGGAATGCGCCGCGGGCAGCTATTTCACCACGCTGAACACCAGATCGGCGCCGCCGATCTGGCCGCTCTTGCTCTGCGCCGCCCCCTTCCCCTGGCCGGCGAGAATCCGGATCGTCCAGTGCTTGCCGATGCTGTAGCGCAGCCTGACCTCGTTCAACTGCTCGGTCAGGCCGACGCCGTAGCTCACGTACAGGCGCGGCGAGAGGTACTTGCCGAGCACCAGCGAGGTCACATCGTTGAGGTCGGTCTGCAGGCTGAACTCAGGCAGACCGATGCGGCTGCCGAGCTGCTGCGCGAGGAGTGCGCCGCCCTGGGTCAACAGCTGCCCCGCCGCGGTGTTCTGCTGAGTCTGCGCGGTACCGCTCGCAAGACTCTGCAGCGAGCCGCCGCCGCCCGAGAAAATCAGCGACATGATCTGCGACTGTGACAGCGACGGGTTGGAGAAGAACGAGACCAGTGGCTGCTGCAGGGTGCCGCTGACGTTGATGCCCGCGGTGACCTGGGGGTAGGACTTCACGGCACGGATCTCGATCCCCGGGTTGTCGAGCAACCCGCCCCTGAAGAACAGGTGCCCATACTGGATATCCAGCTTGCGCGCATAGGCGGTGTACTGGCCCTGCTTCACGTACAGATCACCCGTGGCCCGCGTGCCGACCCCATACCCGCTGCGGACGGTGATCCTGCCGGCCAGTCTGCCGGTCAATCCCATGGTCTCGATGCTGACATCGTTGCCGAGATCCACCGAGATCGTGCTCATCACCTGGTAGCGGTGCACCGGGTTCGAGGATTCGCGGCCGACGACGATCTGGTCCGAGGACGTGCGCACGGCGCCCGTGAGATTCTTCGGATGGATGGAGGCCTGCGGCACGAAAACCTTGCCCGTCACATCGATCCGGTGGCCGGCCACATCGAAATCGAGGTCTGGCGAGGCGTCGACCTGCGCCTCCGGCGTGTCGACCACTCGCAGATTGCTGCCCCCGAGGTGCAGATGGCCATAAGGCAGCGCATCGCGCCAGATCAACCGGCCGCTGGCGTGCAGAATGCCGCGGCCGACGCGCGCCGACCCATCGAACGACAGACCGTCGTCGGCCAACTGCGCGGTCAGAGCGGCATCGCGCAACCGCAGATTGGTCCGGTACAGATCGGCCGTACCGTTCGAGACGCTGCCGAGACCGGTGAGCCTCGGTTCGGCCACGGTGCCGGAAATCGTGGCGTTGGCGGTGAGTTGACCCGAGACCGCGTCGATCCCCGGCAGATAGATCGAGAGGAGCGCGAGCTTCGAGGTCTGGGCCTTCACGACTCCCTGAAGGGGCATGTCTCGCCAGCCTGCCCCTCCCCTGCGCGCCGCGAGCGTCGCGTCGAGCGTGCCGATCTGTCCCGAGGTCAGCGAGGCCTCGACACGCACGATCTCGGGCAGGGCCGTGACCGTCAACAGTCCGGAACCGATCGAGGTGCGCTCGACCCGCCCGCTCACGAGGCGTCGCGACAGAACGGCGTCGGTCAGACTGGCGCGAAGCGATCCCTGCGCCGCTGCGCCAGCGCCGCCCGCCAGCCGCGCCTGCGCGCTGATCATGCCCTGATACTCGACCGCGGGCGTCAGGCCAGCCGTGAGCGTGGCGAGCGGCAGATCGTTGGCCGACAGCGTGAGCGTCCAGGTTGCGGGCGTCCAATCCCCGCCCGCGCAGAGCCCGCCCGGCGTCCCGCTGAGGCACAGATCGGCGAGCCGGCTGTGCGCCCGGGAAAAGGTGAGCGCCGCGGGCCTGCGCAAATGAAGATTCAGCGCCTGCGCGCCGGTCAGATCGAGCGCCGTGACCTCGCCGGCGAACACGCCGGCATTGAAACTGCCTTGTGCGTTTCCGCTCACGCTCAGACCCGGCGCGTGAGCCGCCAGGCGCGCTTTGAGATCCGACGCCGTTCCGCCAAGCGTGAAATCGAGGCTCTGCAGGAGCCGGCGGTGGAACAGGAGCCGGCGCAGACGCAGGATCACGGCGGAGCGGCGCCGCGAAGTCGGATCGAAGTCGACCTTGGCGTCAGCGGACGCGATTTCGAGACCTCCTATTTTGACGCCTGCGCCCGTCGCCGAAGCCCGGATATCGGGAGCATCCAGCGGGCCTCTGACCCTGCCCGCCGCCTGCACGCGGCCCCGGTCGCCGGCGGCGAGCAGCCGCAGGTCGCCCGCCACCGCGAATTGCGCGTCAACGCGGCGCCGGTCGATGCGCCCGTCGAGCCTCAAGCGGACTCCACCGAGATCCGCCCGGACCTGGTCGAGACTCCAGGTCCGCGCCGAATGGCTCACTGCGCCGCTGCCGCTCGCGGCAAGGCCGCGCAGCGTGCCGTGCAGACGCTCGAGCTGCACAGCGAACGGGCTGTCGGCGCCGAACCCTTCTCCCGAGGCGCGCAGCGCGAAACCGAGTCTGCCCCGCAGCGATGGCCGCCACTGGCCTGGATCGAGTCCCTCCACGAGCGCGTGCAGGGTCCAGCGTCGGGGCGGCTGCCACTTGAGCTCGCCCTGTGCCCCAACCTGCCCACCCCAGAGGAACAGGGTCGCACGACTGACGGTGAGATCGCTGCTGTCGAGGGAGGCGGTGATGCGTGCCGGCACGGCCGGGAACTTGCCCATCCTCGCGACGCCGGTCGCCGTGATCTCGAGTGGCCAGCCTCCCGAGAGAATGAACGCGCCGGAGGGACTGTGGAAAGTGGTCTCGCCCGTGAGCGGCCAGCGCAGATCGCGCCAGCTGCCGCTCAAAGCGAGTCGCGGGCCGCGAGCCGCGAGCCGCAGGCTCCCTGATGCCTGCACGTGCGCATGCGAGGCAATGTGCGTGATGTCGAGCCTGCGGGCCGTCAGCACCCGTTTCGAGTAATCCCCGTCCAGCTCGACCTGGAATGCTCCGGCATGCAGACCCAGGGGGTCGACCCGGCCGTGCGCCTCGAATCCCCCTGCATCGCCGCTCAGCGCGAGCTGCGCCTCGATGCGGCCGAGCGCCCC
>JAKAFQ010000347.1 GCA_021817875.1 Pseudomonadota bacterium | reverse complement strand
GCGTAAGCCTCGGGGGACGTGACGGCCGGGCCGATTGACGAGATCGCTCCCGCCGGGAATGGAAATCAGGGTAAAATGACCGTTCGCGCGAGTCCTCCCCGCTCGCGTCGGTCCGGTGGCCGAAAAGAGTTTCTCGTCGGAGCGTGGCGCAGTCTGGTAGCGCACTTGCATGGGGTGCAAGGGGTCCCGAGTTCAAATCTCGGCGCTCCGACCAATCTTTCAGAGCATCCCTTTTCGAGCGTATGGACACCTTTATGGACACCCCGTAAAGCAGGGGGCTGTCCATGAAGCATCCTGATCCTTTTGCCTCGCAGCGGTGATCGCTCGCGGCTGGCAGAATAGGGGCATTCAGGACTTGGCGGCAGCCGAGGAGATTCCGATGGGCACCACAGTCGACGTCACCATTCCGGTCGATTCCGACGCCGCGCGCGCCTTCGAGAACCCTGCGCGCCGGGCTGCCGCAGGGCGTTATCTGAGCGGCCTGATCAAGGGCGGCCGTGCCCGCGACCTCATCGAAGAGGCGATCGCCGAGGCCAAACGCGAAGCGCGAGCGAAAGGGTTGACCGACTCGGAGATCGACGCCGAGCTGCGCGCGTGGCGATCCGAGCAACGGACTTGATCGTTGTCGTCGATGCTTCGACGCTCGTCTCCGCCGCCCTGAAAGCTGACAGTCTCCCGGAGCAAGCCCTCTTGCGGGCCGTGAACGAGCCCAACCGGCTCCTGCTCTCGCAGGAAGTCGAGGACGAGTATCGGGAAGTCCTCTTTCGGAAGAAGTTCGATCGGTACGTCTCCATCGAGCACCGCCAGCGCATTCTGGATCTGATCGTCGTCGCTGCGGACCGGATCGAGCATCCCGCACCCGTGCGCGGGTGTCGGGATCCCAAGGACGACAAGTACCTGGTGCTGGCCCTTGCAGGCAAGGCGGCCGTCATCGTGAGCAGTGATGTCCACCACCTGCTATCGATGCATCCCTGGCGCGGCATTCAGATCCTGTCCCCCGCTGATTTTATCGCCCTCAAGGCGGCGTAGGTTCCGCTGTTCTCGGTACGAGATCGGCCTGCCGGTGGGAAGGTTACCCGGCGCCATTCAGCCATCTCTCGACATCAGAGCGAAGCCAGCCCCGTCCGCCGCCGGCCCGCTTGGCGGGGAATGTACCGGCGCATACCCAGCGGTAGATCGTGCGCCGGTGCCGCCCGGTGATCCGCTCGACGTCGCGGGTACTGAGTCCCTGATCGATGCCAGGTAGCCGCTCAGCTTTGCGTTTCTCCAATTTCCTGGGCGGACACCGCGTAAATCCCGCTTCCATGGACAGCTTATGGACACTTTCGTGCGCAACGTGGTGTATGGTAATGCAACGGAGCGCAATGGCAAGTATGCGACAGAATACCGATATTCGTAGTAGTTTATGCGCGTCGCGTGTTGCGACTGGTTGCAGCCCGTTGCAGCCCTCAATTGCATGGGGTGCAAGGGGTCCCGAGTTCAAATCTCGGCGCTCCGCCCAATCAAAACGAGCAATCCTCGAAGCGGCCGTGGTCAAGTCTGTGGCCGGTTTCAAGAAGCGATCAGCTCTGGGAGGCCAATGGGATGGCGCTTCAGCCAACCAGGAGAGCGCCCGTGACTATCGCCTCTCCAACATCGTGAAGTCCGACAGGCCGCGCCGCGCCTGAGACATCCGGGCCGTGATCACGATGACCGGGATGCCGTGAACGGTGCGCTCCATCCCGGCGCCGACTCTCTCGGCGCTCGCTGCGAGTGCGCGTGCAGCCGCGGAAGGCCATGCCAGTGAGCTTCCCGGTGGCCTGTAACCGTCATCTGACGGGTCTGTACAGCCGACACCCCGGACGAGTGGCCAGGGTGCTGGCGCCGCAGCTCGAGGCATGGTTCGGCACTCATCCGGCAGTTACATGCCTCTAGGGCATGCGACGGCGGTTGACCGTGCGGTGGAGAAAATCCGCCGTCTCTTGCAACTTTTCGAGCAGCGCCCCGTGCGGGCCGTATTCGAGGCCGAAGAAACCATCATATCCGGCGCGCACCGCCGCATTCAATACTTCCGGGTAGTTGATTTCGCCACCGCGGATATCCCCTCTGCCGGGGTTGCTCGCCCCCTGAAGATGGGCAATATTGGTGATGTTCCGGGTGATCGTGGGGATCAGATTGCCTTCCATGACCTGCATGTGATAGATGTCGTAAAGCAGCTTCACATTCGGGCTGTCTACCTCACGCAGAATGGCAAACGCCTCTTCTGAGCTCGTGATGAAGTCTCCAGGGTGGTCAACGGCATTGATGGGTTCCACGACCAGCGTCAAGCCGGATGAGTCGAGCAGTTTGGCCGCCTGGTTCAGGCTCGAAACGATGCTGGTGCGCTGCCTGTCGCGAGAGACCCCGTGAATCACGTTTCCTGCGTGGGTGATGATGATTCGACAATCGAGCTGCCGTGCATCGTCCATGGTGCGCCGCAGAGCCTCGAGGAACCGTCCCTGATTGTCTGCATCACACAAGGTTATGAACGGTACCCGGAAATCAGGTTCGGGCCTGAATGACCAAGACTTGTCCGTCACCGCGATCGCGGCGATTTCGAGTTTTATCTCACGGCTCAACGCGGCTATCGCGCCGATATCCTTGTTCGGGCCGAAGAACTCCACTGCGTCGAAACCGGCGTTCCTGATCCGCCGCATGCCTTCGAGACAGTTCTGTGGGCTGGCGCCGAAGTGCTCAAAGTCGAAGGACATTGCATCGAGAGATACGGAAAATTTCACGGCATCAATTCCTGAAAATTGTGTGAATTAAAAGTCGAGAGGCAATGGCGTCTCCAGGTCCCGCCCGCCTTCGACGCGGGTTCCTGATGAAGCGCGCGTGCTGAATGAGGTCGGCTCAATGAATCGCGCCCTCGGCTACTATTTCGAGCTCATTGCCTTCGCAGTCATAGAACATGAAGGATTTGACTGGTGTGACTTTAGGGCCGTGCGTTGCGACGCGAACTCCTTTGCTGACGAGCTCGCGGTAGGCCTGCTCGGGATCCGGTACGGAAAACACAGGATGAACCCAGGACGGCACGGCGCCGGCGCCTGGAGTGCCCGGGACCGCGGGCAGGTTCATCTGCATCAGGCTTATGGAGTAACCGGATAATGCAACGACGGCGTACTTGATGGCGCCGTCCAGCAGTTCCCCTTCATCCAGGAGTTGAAGATCGAGGACCTTCAGGTACCATTCGAGCGCCGTCGCGAGATTGGAGACGCGGGCAGTGATGTGGTGGGCCTTCAGGCCCAGAGAGTTGCTCATGATCGATGGCTCCTCGGCGAATCGCGATGATCGTTGTTGCCGGATCGATGATTGGCTGTCGGTGAGCGGATCAATCCGGCTTGTCGGTGGCGGCCGTGCGGCGGACTTCCGGCCGGTCATGGTCGAAAGTACCGAGAGCCGAAAGCAGCGCCCGATCCACGATGGCGTCCGCTATGTCGACCGTCGGTAGAACGCCCGGATCGTGTGGGCGCAGCACGCCCTTGCGACGCATCGAGGAAAAGCCGTAGATGGCTGCCCAGAAAGCGATGACGCGAAGGTCGGCATCGCGGGCAGCGGCTGCTGAGGGATCGGCCTCGACGATCGTCTGCTTCAGCAGCCTGTGACCTCTCAATTGGAACTCGAGCAGCGCCGGGTCCAGCGTTGGCGTGGTCAGCTCACTTTCGTACATCAGCTCTATCAGGTGCGGGTTGGCATCCGCGAAACGGATGAAGACGCGGCCCATTTGCCTCAGCTTCTCTTTCGGGGGGGAGTCACAGTCGGCCACCACGGTCGCAGTGGCCGTCATCTCCCGGAAGCCGTCGATGGCGATTGCAAGCAGGAGCGAGCGACGATCCGGGAAATGATGGTACGGTGCACCCGGGGAGACGCCGACGGACTGGGCGAGCATGCGAATGGACAGGTCGATGTGTCCGTGTCTGCCCACGTAGCTTCGGCCGGCCGCCAGGAGTTCGCCTCGCAGGTCGTCGCGATGATAGGGCGTGGCGCGCCGCCGCTTCCGGGATTGCGGTGCGGCGCGCACGCCGTCAGGGCAAAACGATGGTCGCTTTGCGGTGCGCATGGACCGGAAGCGGTTGAAGCTGTGGGGGAAAGTAGGGCGAGCGTACGCGGGCGGCGACCTTGACGTCGTGAATCCCGGGGGCGAGACCGCCCGGCTTGAGGACCAGCACCGAAGCCGGCTCCTCCATCGCCCACCGTACCGTTGTGGCGGCCCGCATGGCGGTGAGGTCGAAGGTCACGCCGCCGAGTATCAGCCGGGTGACTTCGTGGCTGAAAAACTCCCCGTCAACGGTCACATCGATGCCGTCGAGCAGCGACAGGCGCATACCCCGGTAGTTCGGCACGCGCAGTCGGATCTCGAATCCGTCACGCGCGCCGACGGGGCCATGATTGCGAAATCCCGTGGCCTGGATCAGCTGGTGTTCGAACATCATGCGCGTTTTCCCGTTCGTCCGCGGTCGTATTCCGCTTCGATCTTGCGCAGCAGCACGTGCTGACGCCGTACCTGATCGATCGCCACCCAGGGTTCGCGCACGCCTTCGTATTCAGAAGAAAGGTAGCCCGAATAGCCGGCCCGCTTCAGCGCCGGGAGCACGGTTTCCCAGGGTATGTTCTCGTCCCGCAGGTCAGCGTCGATATGGTGAAATTTGGCCTGGACGAACACGATGTACTTGGCGATGCCGAGCAGTTCCTCCGGATTGACGGCGATTCCGTTCAGGATCTTCGCAAGGCCGCTGTCCCCTTTGGGGACCTCATGCACCCAGCTGCGCAGCGGACGGTTCTGGAAGATTCCCGTGTCGATCAACAGGCCGAAGTTCCTGGTACCGGTTCGCTCGATGAACTCGATGTAACCGTGGACCACGGGATGATCGAGGGGCGTGGGTGAATGGATCTCGGGGCAGATGATGACGTCGAGTTTTTCGGCCAGGTCGAGCACGCGCTCAACGGCGCCCTGCCAGATGGGGTCGGGGTCAAGGTCCGCGGAAACGACGCCAAATTTCGGCCGCAGGAATTTAAAGCCGAGGCGCCCCGCAAGCCGCAGATCTCGCTCGAGTTCGGCC
>JAKAFQ010000346.1 GCA_021817875.1 Pseudomonadota bacterium | reverse complement strand
AATCCGAGCGTATTCGTCAACGGCACGGAGCTCAATCTGGGGCGGACTCGCGCCGCCGGGTTCGATCTGCAGGGGCAATATGTCCTGCCGACGGCACGCACGGGCACCTGGAGCGTGGGTCTGAGTGGCAGTTGGTTTACCAAGTATGCGGTACGCTTTACGCCAACCGGGCGGACTTTCGACGAGCGGAACGTCATCGGCTTTCCTCCGGCGCTGCGCCTGCGGGGTAATGTCGGCTGGGCCAAGGGTCCGTGGGACGGTCAGCTGTTCGTCAATTTCGTGAATTCGTATACAAACACCGAGGCGACGCCGGCGCAATCCGTTGGGTCATATACCACTCTCGATCTCGGTGTCATGTATCACTTCGGAGTTCAGTTTCCGAATGCGCGTTGGGCGAACCGGCTGCACCTGTCGTTGCACGTCCTGAACCTGGCCAACACGCAGCCGCCGTATGTCGACATACCGATCAGTCCGAACGGCGGCGGGGGATTCGACCCGAATGTCGCGAACCCGATCGGCCGGATCATTTCGCTTCAGGTGCAGAAGGCGCTTTAGCTCCATGAAAGGACGGATCATGATTCGTATGCGCTCACGCCCCGACGGTCTGCGCTCCGCGATCCTGTCGGGCGCCCTGATATTATGGGGCGTGATCGCGCCGGCCTGCTTTGCCGGAGCCGTTCCGCTGCCGACGCTGAAGGGGCCGCTTCCCAGTCCCGTCAGGGAAGGCATCCGCGTGTGGGGGGTCGCGAACCTGGGTTATTCCGCCAGCGAGTATCTGGTGAGCGGCTACGCCAATGTCTATGCGCCGGTAAGCATGGCGGACTCGCGCGTCATGAGCATGAGCGCCAGTGTGAATACCAGGCAGCTCGCCAGGCAGACGGACTACGTGCCGAAGTTGATGCGGCGCAATGCGGCGTACACCACGCGAATCATCGTGTATGAGCCCAGTGATCCGGCAAAATTCAGCGGCAACGTGGTCATGGAGATCACCCATCCCGCGGCGGGCGGAATCGCCATCGTCTGGCGGATGTTGAATGGCTTTTTCATCGCTCATGGCGATGCATACGTGGTGGTGCAGCATCCGCTGACATTTCGCGCCCTGCGTCAGGCCGATCCGGCGCGATACGGCAGTCTGCATGCGGTCGATCCGACACAGATCTGGGGAATGGTCGCGCAGGTGGGCGCGCTGATCCGCAGCGCTTCGCCGCGCAGTCCGCTGGCGGGCTACCGGGTGCGGAATCTGTTTCTCACTGGGTATTCGTACACCGGGGTCGCGACGGCGACGTTTGCGGACTATTATCACGATGGCGCGAGACTGGGCAACGGCGCGCCGATCTTCAGCGGCTATCTGCCGTTCGCCAGCGCAATGTACGTCAGACCGCTCGACGTGCCGGTGATCCGCGTCAATACGCAGAGCGACTTCAACAGCTACGGAGGGCTCGAGAATCGCCGCGAGGACAGTGATGCGCCGAACGACCGCTACAGGCTGTACGAGGTGGCGGGCGCATCGCATGCGAACGAGTCACCGGTCATGCTGCCGCACGCCACGCCACCGCGACCGATCAAGCTGCGGCAAGCTGCGGGATTGCCGAAGGGCGGCGCCATGGCGCGGTGTCAGGCACGATTCCCGCGAGGCGCGATGCCCAACACGTTACCCCTCAATTATGTGCTCGCCGGGGCATTTCTTGACATGTATCGCTGGGTGAACGAGGGCGTCGTGCCGCCGAGGACACCTTTCATCGCGACGGGTCCGAACGGGCGGCCGAAGCTGGATCACAATGGAAACGCGCTGGGCGGGCTGCGCCTGCCGGGTTTGATGGTTCCCGCTGCAACCTATGGCATCGCGCCCGGGGAGTGCTGGCTGCTCGGGTACGAAGTGCCGTTTGCCGCCACGAAGATGAAGTCGATGTATGGCACGCATCAGGCGTACGTTGCGGATGTGGAGCGAGCGGCGCGGGAGGATGGCGAACGTCGCTTGATCCCAGCGGACACGGTGCGCGCCATCGTCACGCAGGCGGAAGCGGTGCCGGCATTCTGAGGGAGCAACGGTGCCTTTGGGCGACTCTGTCCGAATGAGGCAGATCGTGCCGGCGCCGAGAGAGCAGTCTGCTGGGAGGGGACTGCACGCAACCGCGGCAGTTCGCCCGACCTGGGTGCGCCGGCCGAGGTCTGGGCTGCACCGCGCTTCGAGCGCAGTCGACGGAGGTCGTTCGATCCCAATGTGAAGCAGGACGCCGCGGCGGGTTGCCGGGCGGGATCGGGGCCGCATGTGCGGGACCGTGCAGGGCGCCGGGACCCATGGGGGGATGCAGCTTTCCGCTGCGCTTCGCCGCTGGCGCCACCTTGCCGGCAAAGAGCGCCCTGGTTCGCGGAATGCCACATGGTTCGGCGTGAGCGTGCGATAAGGCGCATGGAGCCGAGCTTGCTTCGGAGCGGGCATGGCGGGCGGTGTAGTGGCATCATCGTCGTTGCGATGCGCCCGAGAGCGCATCGGGGCGCGATGGGCGGGGCTCAAGCGCGTCCTTTGGCCAGCGTTCCGGACGTCAGAACATCGGACAGGCGACATGGTTGCAAGCAAGCTCACGACGGATGCCCCGCTCGGCGGTGATTCACCGTCGCTCGTTGGGCTATTTCCGCTCATGATCATCTACGCGGTCGGGTTCATGAGCGCCACCTACCTTCCTGTGTGGGTCAGCGCCGCGTCAACCCGGTATGGAGTTGCGGCCTCCGATGTCGGACTGATCGGTTCCTTTGAGCTGGGCGCCATTGCGGTCGCGACCATTCTTTCGGCGGCGTTCGGCTCTCCCGGAACCAGCCGCGTGCCATTGGCGATCGGCCTGGCAGCCAGCATAGGCTTCAATCTGCTGACCGCGACCGCTCATTCGATCGGGGTGTTCACGCTGGCGCTGATCATTGCCGGCATCGCCAACGGGTTCCTGCTTGCCGAGGTAAACGGACGGGCTGCCGTCTCCGGCGCCCCGACCCGGGTGTTTACCGGTCAGCTCTTCGTGATGATGGGTTGTGCGGTCGTGTTCTTTGCGGCGGCTCCACGACTGCTGAGCGCGTGGGGGGGCGGTGCGCCGTTCTTTTTTTGCGCGGCCGCCGGCGCGGTTGCGCTCATTTCGCTGCTGAAATTGGCGCCGGGCGCCGTTCGAAGCGGTGCCGGCTCGGTACACCATAAATTCAGGATGCAGTCGGCAGGGGTGCTGCTTCTCGTTGCGCCGACTCTGTTGTTCATTTCCATGAACATCATATGGCCGTTCATCGGCGCCGAAGCGTCGCGGGCCGGTGTCTCGCTGGCGACCTATTCAAAAGCGCTTTCGGCCGGCGCATTCGTCAATCTGGCCGGACCGATTCTCGCCGAACGGCTGTTGAGAAGGCGTTCGTCCGGGGTGCTGGCGATGTCGGTGGGAATAACCGCTCTGCTGGCGTGCGCGGCACTGATCACGGCACTTCCCGGCGCCAGCGCGTTCATCATCGGCGTCATATTCCTGCCGTTCTTTCTGCTCGTCCTCGTGCCGTTCTATCTGTCTTTCCTTCTGAAGTCCGATCCGAGCGGCAAGCTGGTCTCCGTGAGTTCCGCTTTCTTCATGATCGGAACGGCGGTCGGACCCGGTCTGGGGGGACTGGCATTGGATGCGCTCGGTCTGCCGGGTCTGGCGTTCGCCAGCATCCTGACGCCGCTGCTTGCGTTGCTGGCGACGCTGGCCGGCACCATCGGCGCTTCGCGGCGGACGCGCGTCACTCTCGGGAATCCCGGCTAGGATCCGGTCGCGGCCGGCGGCATGGCCGGTGCAGTCCGGCTCCTGTAACGGGTGTCCGGGACACGGGCGGACAGACAGGCGTGCCCGGGAGACGCGCGGGCATGGGCAATGCTCGACAGGGCAGGCTCGAGGGTCGAGCTGTGGCTGATGGGTCGGCGGATGAGCGATCGCTGTCGGCTGCCCTGCTGACGACCGGGCGAAAGCCGCAGTGACGGCGCCGTGGCCGCGGAACGCGCGTTCCGCGGACCTGGAGATGATCCAATGGTCGTTGGCAGCGCCGGGCGGCCGCCGGACCGGGCTCAGCCGCCGATGTAGTACATCTCTATCTTGCGGTGTTCCGGCTCGCTGCTGCGCAGCCGTCCGCGCAGCTCGCTGTAGCGGTCCGCACGGCCGGTCCAGGCCTCGCGAATCATGCGCAGCAGCTCGGTGTCGTCGATGCCGCCGCGCAGCGCGGCACGCAGGTCGAGTCCTTCGGTCGCGAACAGGCAGGTGTAGAGCCTGCCTTCGGATGACAGCCGTGCGCGGTTGCAACCGCTGCAGAACGGCTGCGAGACGGATGAGACGAAGCCGATCTCGCCGGCACCGTCGGCGAACGACCAGCGCCTGGCGACCTCACCATGGTAGTTCTCGGACAGCGGGCGGATCGGCCAGCGCGCGTTCACCCGTGCAACGAGCTCGTGGGACGGCACGACCATCTCGGGGCGCCAGTCGTTGCGGTTGCCGACGTCCATGAACTCGACGAACCGCACGATCACCGGCTGACCGCGAAACCGCTCCAGCAGGTCGAGCACGCTGTGGTCGTTCACGCCGCGGATGACCACCGTGTTGATCTTGACCGGCGTCAGCCCGGCGGTGATCGCCGCTTCGATGCCCGCCATGACCTCTTCGAGCGCACCGAACCCGCCATTCATGCGCTCGAATATCTGCTCGTCGAGCGAATCGAGGCTGACGGTCACGCGCCGCAGGCCGTTCGCATACAGATCGGCCGCGTGCTGGCTCAGCAGCACACCGTTGGTCGTGAGCGCGATGTCCTCGATGCCGGTGATCGAAGACAGATCGCCGATCAGGTCGCCGAGATTGGCCCGCAGCAGCGGCTCGCCGCCGGTGAGCCGCAGCTTGCGCACCCCGAGGCCGGCGAACAGCCGGGAGACACGCACGATCTCCGGGAACGACAGGCGCTTCTGTGACTCCAGGAACCGGTAGCCGTCGTGATAGGCGTGCTTCGGCATGCAGTACAGGCAGCGGAAATTGCATCGGTCCATCACCGAGATGCGCAGATCGCGCAATGGTCGTCCGAGCCGGTCGAGCGGCTGCAGCTGCCCGCCA
>JAKAFQ010000345.1 GCA_021817875.1 Pseudomonadota bacterium | reverse complement strand
CGGACATGCCGACCCAGGCCGGTTCCTGCGCGGCCTCGGGCGTGCTCGGCACGGCGGTGGGGGTCATGGGGACGCTGCAGGCCCACCTGACCCTCGCCCACATCCTCGCGCTCGATCCGCCGGTGCGTGGCCGGCTGGTGAGCGTGGATTTTCGGACGCTGCGTTTCGGCGGCTTCTCCTTCGCCGCGGCCAGCGAGCCGGCGGCGCCGCAGCTGCGCTTCATCGCCCGGGAGGACGTGCGCGCGGGGGATGTGATCGTCGATCTGCGCAGCGTGGCGGAAGCACCCGTCTCACCTTTCCCCACGGCGCTGCGGCTCGGCGTGGAGGAGCTGCGCAGTGCGCGGCTGCCGGCGGGCGAGCGGCTGGTGCTGTGCTGCCGCTCGGGTGTGCGCGCCTGGCGCGCGGCGCGCTCGCTGCTCAGCCACGAAGTCCGGGATGTGGCGCTGGTGGCGCTCGGGGAATGAGCGCGAACGCCCCGGCCGTGTTGGTCATTGCGGGCACCGACAGCAGCGGCGGAGCGGGCCTGGTGCGCGATCTACGCACCCTGCACGATCTGGGAGCCGAGGCGCTCTGCGCGGTCACGGCGGTCACCGCACAGAGCCACGCGCGGGTCTCGGCGGTGCAGCCTCTGCCGCCGGAGCTGATCCGCGCCCAGATCCGCTGCGCCCTCGAGTCGCGCCGCGTCGATGCGATCAAGATCGGCATGCTCGGGACCGCCGCGGCGGTCGAGGCCGTGGCGGAGTGCCTGGCGGCGCCGCTGCGCCTTCCGGTGGTGCTCGATCCGGTGCTGCGCTCGTCCTCCGGAGGCGTGCTGCTCGATGAGGCCGGACAGCGCGCGATGCAGCAGAGGCTCTTCCCGCTGACCACGCTGCTGACACCCAACATCCCGGAGGCGGCCGTGCTGTGCGGCGCGCAGCCGGCCTCGGACACCGATGCGGCCCCGTTGCTCGAGTGGGCCGCGCGGCTGCTCGGGCAGGGGCCGCGGGCGGTGCTCATCAAGGGCGGTCACGGCTCGGGGCCGGAGGCGGCCGACCTGTTGGCGTGTGACGGACAGACCCGCTGGCTCACCTCGGCGCGCCTGGCGGGCAGCCTGCGGGGCAGCGGTTGCGCGCTGGCCTCGGCCATCGCCGCCGGGCTGGCCCGCGGAGAGTCCTTGGAAGAGGCCTGCTGGAACGCACGACGCTATGTGCTCGACCTGCTGGCCCAGACGTGAGCGGCCGACGATCGGGGCGGCGGTCCTTGCATTGCGGCGGACGCGGCCCCAGATTCCACCCCGGAACACTTGCCCACCCGGCCGTTGGCCGGCGAGCGCCACCACCCGAAGGGCCCCGACCGGGTCCGCCATCGAGAACCCTATGCTGAAGAGACTGACCCTTTCCCTGAGCCTGGCCCTGGTGATGCTGACCGGGACGGCGCTCGCGGCCGATCCGACCGCCGGCCAGATCTACCAGGCGGCGCAGAGCGGCCACCTCGCCCAGGCACAGCAGATGATCCACCAGGTGCTGCGCGATCATCCAAACAGCGCCAAGGCGCACTTCGTGGCGGCCGAACTCGACGCCCGCGCGGCCAACTACGGTCTGGCGCGCCAGGAACTCGCCGCCGCCGAGTCGCTGCAGCCGGGATTGCCGTTTGCAAGCGCTCATGCGGTGAGCGAACTGCGCCGACAGCTCGGCGAGGCGCCGCGCGCCGCGCGTGTACGACGCTCCGGCGCCGGCTCGTCCCACATCGGTTGGGCAGTGCTGCTCATCGGCGGGGTCCTGCTGGTGTGGATGATCGTGCGCCGACGCATGGCGGCGGCGAGTGCCAATGCATACCCCGGTCCGTTTTCCGGTGCGATGCCCCCGGGTGGGATGCCACAGGGGGGACCGATGGGCCCCGGGCCCGGCTATGCCCCGGGAGGCTATCCGCCGGGCTACGGGCCGGCGGGCGGTTCAGGGATGCTGCACAACATCGGCACGGGCCTCGCCATCGGGGCGGGCGTCGCGGCCGGGGAAGAGCTGGTCGGGCACCTGCTCAACCCCGGGTCGGGCGGCGGATTGATGCCCGATGCGAGCGCCGCGCCGCTCGATCCGCAGGCGAACGCCGACCTGGGCGGCAACGACTTCGGGATCTCCGATCCCGGCTCCTGGGACGATGGCAGTGGAGGCGGCGGCTGGGACAGCGGGGGCGGCGGCGATGGGGGCTGGACCTGAAGCCGCCCTCTAGGGACCGCCCGGCGCGGCAGCCCCAGTCCAGCGCCTCGCCAGCGGGCCGAGCGTCGGGGCCTGCACCAGGATGCTGAAGATCGCGATGAGGTAGGTGGCGGTCACGATCAAGTCCCTGGCCTGCCCGACGGGTAGCGAGAGTGCGAGTGCCACCGATAGTGCTCCGCGCAGTCCCGCCCAGGTCATGAGCTTCACCAGATGCGGCTCGAAGCGCTCGAAGGGCCGCAGCAGGCCGATCGGTATCCCGACGCTGATCGCGCGCGCCAGCAGCACCAGCGGCAGGGCGGCCGCGGCCGGCAGCAGGAACGCGCGCACCGTGCCGGCGAGCGCCGTCAGCTCGAGGCCCACCAGGCCGAACAGCAGCAGATTCAGCAGGTCGTCGGTGAGCTGCCAGAAAAGAAACAGCCGCTCGCGTGTCGGGGCCGGCATCGGCAGTCTGCGGCCCTCGTTGCCGACCATCAGACCCATGACCACCGTGGCAATGGGCGCCGAGACCGCGAGCGCATCCGCCGCCGCATAGCCGGCGGTGGCCATGGCGAGGGTGATCAGGATCTCCACCGCGGGGCTGTCCACGGTGCGCAGCAGCGCCACGCCCGCCAATCCCACCACGACCCCGAAGCCGATCCCGCCGAACACCTGGCGCGCGAACAGCGCGAGCACCGACAGCGCGTCGGGTCTGCGGATGCCCGGATGCGCCAGCCCGAGCAGCACCACGAACACCACGACACCCGTGCCGTCATTGAACAGCGCCTCACCGGTGAGCTTGGTGAGCAGAGACGCCGGAACGCGGGCCTGGCTCAGCAGACCCAGCACCGCGATCGGATCGGTCGGGGAAATCAGCGCCCCGAACAGCAGACACTCGAGCAGCGACAGCCGGAACCCGAACAGAGCGGTGAGATAGAAGAACGCCCCGCCGACCAGCAGGGTCGAGAGCGCGACGCCGACGGTGGCGAGCACCACCACCACCCAGCGGGCGCGCGCCAGGCCGGTGACGTCCACGTGCAGGCTGCCCGCAAACAGCAGCAGGCCGAGCAGCCCGTGGAACACCAGCTGCGGGAAATTGACCCCGCGTGCGACCTGCTGTCCCCAGGCACCCACCTGCGGGACGAACTGGCCGACCGCCACCGTGCCCACGGAGATCAGCAGCGCGACGGCCGTGATGCCGATGGAATCCGGCAGACGCACCAGCCTGTGGTTCGCGTAGCCGCTCAGGGCGACCACGGCAATGACGGCCGAAATGAGAGTGAAAATGGGCATCCGACGTCCACGGTGCGAGCCCGCGGGACTCTGATGGGCCGCCACTCGCCCGAGTATGACATGACGCCGCTGCCGTCCCACCGGTCAGGCCGGTGCACGAGGCGTCGCGGAGGAGGGCGATGCCCGCCCTTGCCGCTCGGTTGCGGCGCCGGCCGGCATGGGGAGTACTCGGCAATCCCCGCCATCGGGACGTGTTCGCGATCCAGGCGTTGCGCAGACGCCACGATCTGGGTACGCCGGGATCCCTGGTTTTTCAGGCTCTCAGAGTCATTCTACTCCCGTCGTGGCGAATTTCCCTCGCCGAACGCCGGTCTCTGCTACAGTTCGCCCATTCCGCTGGGCGGAGCGTCCGGACACGGGATCGAGGCTCGAGGTTTTCGAGGCGCACACCGTGCGAGGGGGGCATTGCATCGACCGTCGAGGCGGGCCGGTGCGGCCTGTTCCGTCCACAGCACCCGTCGAACACAACATTAATGGGAGCGATGACCATGACGCGTAGAAATCACCTGGTGACCCTGGCTGTGGCGATCGCCCTGGGATCGAGCGGCGCAGGCGCCGCCCATGCCGCCGCCGCGCAACCGAGCGCCGCACCGTCCGATCAGCTCGCCGAGATCGTCGTCACGGCCACCAAGCGCAAGACGCTGGTACAGGACACCCCGATCAGCATGACCGTGCTCACCGCGGCCAATATCGCCAACCGCGGCCTCACGGACTTCAATACCCTGGCGCAGGGCGTACCGGGCCTGGCGATGCGCACCTCCGGTCCGAATCAGACCGAATACGAGATGCGCGGCCTGAATTCCTCCGGCGGCAACACCTCGATGGTCGGCGTGTACCTGGACGATGTCGCGCTGTCGGCGCCCGCCGCCGAGCAGCTCGGCAAGGTGATCATCGACCCCAATCTGTACGATCTGCAGCGCGTCGAGGTGCTGCACGGACCGCAGGGCACGCTGTATGGCGCGAGCTCGATGGGCGGGACGGTGCGGCTGATTCCCGCCATGCCCAAGCTCGGCGTGTTCGGCGTCTCCGGAGAGACCATCGTCTCGAACACCGGCTCCGGCGGCAGCATCAACTTCGCGCAGAACGGCATGGTGAACCTGCCGTTCGGCTCGACGGCCGCGCTGCGACTGGTCGGCTCGGCCTCCTCGACCAGCGGCTGGCTCAACCGCTACGTGCTCGCGCCCGGCTCGGTGCAGAGCGACACCTGCGCCACCACCCCCTGCTACCGGCCGAGCAATTTCTACTCGGCGCCGATCATCTCGACGGCGAGCGGGGTGAACTCCTCGACCGACAGGTCATTCCGCGCCATCCTGCTGTACAAGCCCAACGATCAGCTCTCGATCACGCCGATGATCATGTGGCAGGAGTCGAGCGGCAACGCCCCCAACGCGGTGGACGTCAACGGCTCGCCGACCAATCCGACCATGCCGAGTCAGAAGGGCCACTACGAGATCTATCAGACCTCCGAGCCGCAGTGGGATCGGTTCACGCTCGGCAGCCTGAAGGTCGATTACGCCGTCACGCCCGACATCGGCCTCACCTCGATCACCGGCTTGTGGTCGAATCACTCGATGATCTCGCAGGACGGCACCGAGGAAAATGCCAGCCCCTCGGGACTCGGTTCGACCGG
>JAKAFQ010000344.1 GCA_021817875.1 Pseudomonadota bacterium | reverse complement strand
ACAGCCCTCCGTCCCGCCCGTAAATCCTGTATTCTTCTTCGTCTTTGTATCAATGGGTGCGGCTCGGGCGGCCGATGGAGCTGATTCGCGGATTCAATGGCTTAAGCGACCGCCGTCGGGGCAGTGTCCTCACCATCGGGACGTTCGACGGCCTGCACCTCGGACATCAGGCATTGCTCTCGCGCCTCACCGCACATGGGGCGCGCCTGAAGCGCGCCGCCATGGTGCTGACCTTCGAGCCCATGCCGCGCGAGTACCTGGCCGCAGGGGCCGCAGGGCAGGAGCCTGCGCGGCTGACCTCGTTTCGCGAGCGTTGGCGGATGTTCGAGCGTCTGGGCGTGGATGCGCTGTGGCTGCTGCGCTTCGGGGAGGCACTGCGCAACCTCTCGGGAGAGGCCTTCGCGCGGCTGCTCGCGCTCGAGCTGTGCACTCCGGTGGTGGTGGTCGGCCACGATTTCCGCTTCGGACGCAATGGCGAGGCGACGGCCGAGGGATTGTGCGAGGCCGGAGCGCGACTCGGGTTTGAGGTGGACGTGGTGCCGCCGGTGACCCTGGACGGGCAGCGTGTCAGCAGCAGTGCGGTGCGTGCGGCGCTGGCCCGGGGTGATTTCGGGCAGGCGGGCCGCTGGCTCGGGCGGCCCTACGCCATGACGGGGCGGGTCGCGAGCGGCAACCGTCTGGGCCGACAGCTCGGCTTCCCGACGGCCAACCTGAGGATCGAGCGGCGCCGCTCACCGGTGGAGGGGATATTCGCGGTGCGCGTGCATGGCATCGCAGCCCAGGCCCTGCCGGCGGTGGCGAGCCTCGGGCGGCGCCCGACGGTGGCCGGCCGCGAGACCCTGCTCGAGGTACACGTGTTCGATTTCTCCGCCGACCTGTACGGCCGGCGGATCGAGGTGGAGTTCGTGGCCAAGCTGCGCGACGAGCAGCGTTTTGCGGACCTCGATTCCCTGGTGGCGCAGATGCACCGGGATGCGCAAGCGGCCCGGAGGATACTGAAAGTCTGATTCATGACCGATTACAAGCACACCATCAACCTGCCCGAGACGGCCTTTTCGATGAAGGCGGATCTTGCCCGGCGCGAGCCGGCCATGGTGGCCGCGTGGGACGAGAAGAATATCTACGGCAAGCTCCGCGAGCTGTGCCGCGGGCGCCCCCGCTTCGTGCTGCACGACGGCCCGCCCTATGCGAACGGGGCCATTCACATCGGTCACGCCGTCAACAAGATCCTGAAGGACATCATCGTCAAGTCACGCACCCTCGACGGGTTCGATGCGCCGTACATCCCGGGCTGGGACTGTCATGGTCTGCCCATCGAACACCAGGTGGAGAAAAAACACGGTCGGGCCGGTCAGACGCTCGACGCCGCCGCGTTTCGCGCCGCCTGCCGCGCGTATGCCGCGGAGCAGATCGAGCTGCAGCGCCGGGATTTCAAACGGCTGGGGGTGCTCGGCGATTGGGATCGTCCCTATCTCACGATGTCGCCGCGCTACGAAGCGCAGCAGCTGCGCGCCTTTGCACGCATCATCCGCAACGGCCATCTCTACAAGGGCGTGAAGCCCGTGCACTGGTGCCTCGACTGCCGCTCGGCGCTCGCCGAGGCCGAGGTCGAATATGCCGAGAAGACCTCGCCGGCGATCGACGTCGCCTTCCGGGTGGCGGACCTGCACGATCTTGAGCAGCGCTGCGGCCTCGCGCCGGGCGCCCTGGGGGAGGCGCCCGCGGACCTCGTCATCTGGACCACCACGCCGTGGACGCTGCCGGCCAACCAGGCCGTGGCGCTGCGCGACGAGTTCCGCTACGCGCTGGTGCGGGCGCAGCTGCCCGACGGCCCGCGCAGGCTGATACTCGCCGCGGAGCTTCTCGAAAGTTGTCTGCAGCGCTACGGCGCCGTCGGGCACGAGGTGCTCGCCGTGGCAGAGGGCCGGGCGCTCGAGGGTCTGATGCTCGAGCACCCCTTCCAGGAGCGGCGCGTGCCGGTGATCCTCGGCGAGCACGTGACGCTCGAGGCGGGAACCGGCGCCGTGCACACCGCGCCCGGCCACGGCCAGGAGGACTACGTGGTCGGCCGTCGCTACGGTCTGCCGGTGGCCAATCCCGTCGGCAACGACGGGCGCTTCCTGCCGGACACGCCGCTCGTCGCCGGACTGAAAGTCGAGGAAGCCAACACGGTGCTGTGTGGCGCGCTCGCCGAGCGCGGCCGTCTGCTGGCGCACCAGAAGCTCGTGCACAGCTATCCGCACTGCTGGCGCCACAAGACCCCGGTCATCTTCCGCGCCACCCCGCAGTGGTTCATCGGCATGGAGCGCAATCACCTGCGCGAGCACGCGCTGCGCGACATCAGGAAGGTGAGCTGGACGCCGGAGTGGGGCGAGCAGCGCATCAGCGGCATGATCGAAGGCCGCCCGGACTGGTGCCTCTCGCGCCAGCGTCTCTGGGGCGTGCCGATTCCGCTGTTCGTCCATGTCGGCACGGGCGAGCTGCATCCGGATACGCAGCAGCTGATCGAGCAGGTCGCCCTGCGCGTCGATCGCGACGGGCTCGAGGCGTGGTTTTCCCTGGATCCGGCCGAACTGCTGGGGCCGCAGAGCGCCGCATACGAGAAGGTCACCGACGTCATGGACGTGTGGGCGGACTCGGGGCTGTCGTTCGAGTGCGTCGGCGCCGAGCGCAGCGAGATCCGCGCGCCGGTCGATCTGTACCTGGAGGGCTCCGACCAGCATCGCGGCTGGTTCCACAGTTCGCTGCTGATGTCCGAGGCGCTCTACGAGCGCGCCCCCTACAAGGGGGTGCTGACCCACGGATTCACCGTCGATGAGCAGGGCCGCAAGCAGTCGAAGTCGCTCGGCAACGTGGTGGCGCCGCAGAAGGTGATGAACAGCCTGGGCGCGGACGTGCTGCGCCTGTGGGTGTCGGCCACCGACTACACCAACGAGATGAGCGTCTCGGACCAGATTCTCAAGCGCATGTCCGATTCGTACCGGCGCATCCGCAACACCGTGCGCTACCTGCTCGGCAATCTCAACGGCTTCGATCCGCGGCGGCACGCGCTGCCGCTCGAGCAGCTGCTCGCGCTCGATCGCTGGGCGCTCGAGAAAGCCGGCGCGCTGCAGCGGGAGATCGTGGAAGCCTACCGCCGCTATGCGTTTCACCTGATCTACCAGAAGGTGCACAATTTCTGCAGCGTCGATCTCGGCGCGTTCTACCTCGACGTGCTCAAGGACCGGATGTACACCACCCCCGCAGAGGGGCGCGCGCGCCGCTCGGCGCAGACGGCGATGTATCACATCGCCGAAAGCATGGTGCGCTGGCTGGCGCCGATCCTCTCGTTCACGGCCGAGGAGATCTGGCAGCACCTGCCGGGCGAGCGCGCAGAGTCGGTGTTCCTCGCCACCTGGCACGAGCTGCCGCAGCCGGGCGCCGCGCGGATAGACTGGCCGGCGCTGCTGCTGCTGCGCACCGACGTGACGCGCGAACTGGAGAAGCTGCGCGATTCGGGCGCGATCGGCGCGCCGCTCGAGGCCGAACTCGACCTGTATTGCACCCCGGGCGAGTACCCGCGATTCAACGCCCTGGGCGATGAGTTGCGCTTCTTTTTCATCACCTCGCATGCGCGCGTGCACCGCCTCGAGGGTGAGCCGCCGGCCGCGGCCGTGCCGGCGGTCAGCCTCGAGCATGGCGGGGTGTGGCTCGCGGTCCGGCCCACTGGCGATCCGAAGTGCGTGCGTTGCTGGCAGCATCGGCCGGAGGTGGGCACGAATCCCGCCCATCCCGGGCTGTGCGGCCGCTGCATCGGCAACATCGAGGGCCCCGCAGAGGAGCGCAATTTCGTATGAGCGCGCCGCGCGGCAAAAAAAGCGGCCTGTGGTGGCTGCCGGTGGCGGCGGCGGTGATCGGCCTGGACCAGTGGAGCAAGGCGCTGGTGGTGCGCCACATCGCGCTGCACGCGGTGGTGCGCGTGCTGCCGGTGCTCGACCTGACGCTGACCTACAACAGCGGCGCCGCCTTCAGCTTTCTCGCCGGGGAGTCCGGCTGGCAGCGATGGCTGTTCACGCTGCTGGCGCTGGCGGTCGCCGTGCTGATCACGCTGTATCTGCGCGGGCTCGAGGCGCGCCGCCAGGCGCTGCTGTGTCTCGCGCTGGCGCTGATCATGGGCGGGGCGCTTGGCAACCTGATCGACCGGTTGCGCATCGGGCACGTGGTGGATTTCGTGAGCGCGCATTGGCATGGCGCTTACTTCCCGGCGTTCAACCTGGCGGACTCGGCGATCACGCTGGGCGCGGTGCTGTTGTTCATCGATGTCTGGCGGGGGCGTGGCGCCGCCGCCGGCTGAGGAGTAGGGGATGCAAGTTCTGCTGGCCAATCCGCGCGGCTTCTGCGCCGGCGTCGACCGCGCCATCGACATCGTCGAGCGCGCCATCGATCTGTTTGGCGCGCCGATCTTCGTGCGCCACGAGGTGGTGCACAACCGCCACGTCGTCGAGCGGCTGCGCGAGCGGGGCGCGGTGTTCGTCGAAGAGCTGCGCGAGGTGCCGTCCGGGGCCACGGTGATTTTCTCCGCCCACGGGGTTTCGCACGCGGTGGAGAACGAGGCGAGGCAACGGGGTCTGAAGGTCTTCGATGCGACCTGTCCGCTGGTGACCAAGGTGCACATGGAAGTGCAACGCTATGCCCGCGAGGGCCGGGAGGTGATCCTCATCGGCCATGCGGGCCACCCGGAGGTGGAAGGCACCATGGGCCGCTTCGACACCTCCTTTGGCGGACGGATGGTGCTGATCGGCAACGCCGCGGAAGCCGAGCGGCTCGAGGTGCGCGATCCGGCCAACCTCGCGTTCGTGACCCAGACCACGCTGTCGGTGGACGATACCGCGGAGATCGTCGCGACGCTGCGGCGGCGCTTCCCGCAGCTCGCCACGCCGCGCAAGGAGGATATCTGCTACGCCACGCAGAACCGCCAGGATGCCGTCAAGAAGCTGCTCACCGCATGCGACATCCTGATCGTGGTCGGTTCGCGCGCCAGCTCCAACTCCAACCGCCTGCGCGAGCTCGCGGAGCGTTCCGGAGTTCCGGGCTACCTCGTCGATGGGCCGCAGGATCTCAGGCGC
>JAKAFQ010000343.1 GCA_021817875.1 Pseudomonadota bacterium | reverse complement strand
TCCGCGCCTGACGAGCCCGCCCAGCAGATCGGCCACCACGGTCGCGTTCTCGGTTGCCCCCAGCGTCAAACCGAGCAGATGTTTTGCGCCGCCGGCATCCACGCCCAGCGCCACCACCACCACGCTGCGCCCGGCAATGACGATGCCGTCGATATACACGGCGAGAATGTCGAGCGCCTCGAGCTGGCGCGCGCGCAAGCCTTCGAGCAGCTTCGCCCCGGCGGCAATGAGCTTCCTGGAAAGCTGGCTACGCGGCACCCCGACCGTCTTGGCCATCTTCGGCAACACCGTCGCGTAACGGCGCGTGGACACCCCCGCGAACAGGATCTCGCTCATGCGCGCCGCTGCCTGCGCATCTTGCCGGATCGCTTCATACGCCGGAATCGCCACTTCTCGCCCCCCGCCGCCCATTGGTGCGCAGTCGGGGTCGCTGCACCTGCAGCTGGCGCTCCAGAAGCTCTACGCGCCCCTCTGCTGCCCATGCCACACGATTTCTCGCTCGACCTCGCGCCCCTGGCTCTTGGCGCCGGCCACCGACTGCGCCGAGAGTATCAGCAAGCATTCGATTAACCCACGCCCGGCATCGGCAAGCAGCTCACTGAGCTTCACCTTGCATTCGGACAGAAGCTGTGCGAGCGGCATCAACGCCATGCCGTGGCTGCTGAAAAACTCTGCGACACCGGCATCGTCCCGGCGATCGATCACCAGCGCCGCACTCCTGCGCCGTGCGCTCACACGGCCAGTTCGTTTCGTGTTACGTTTGCTCATGGCGGTTCTCCTTTCCTGAGACTTTGGTTTTGGCGAACTCGATTCTCTCGAATCCACCGGGGAACCGCCACCCCTTAACTTTCAACTACGGCTGGGAGTGCGCCGTGCTTAACTGACGTTGACATGTAGGTGCGAGTCGTATCCGGCCAAAGTCGTAGCGGACAGGTCGGGACCGAGTCTTGCGGGCGGGGCGGCAACGTACCGTTCGAAGCGTAGACAGGGGCTGTGCGGGGTGTGGTGGTTTAGCCTTGAAAGGCTGAGTGTCGTGGAGGCCGAGTTGGTTCCCGTCAACGAAGGCAGCATACGGGTCGCCGCCAGGCGAGGCGATCAAACTCCACCGGGGTCGCGGAACACATCACGCACGGAAGGTCAGCGTCGGGACGCGGGAGACCCGGGCGGGTCCATCAACGCATCATCGATGGGGGTGAAGCGCGAGGGAAGACCACAGCGCTACGCCGAGCCGAGTCCGGGAGTCGGACTGCCTCGTACTACCGACGAAACCCTCGAAGGCAACGAGAGGGCGGAGGGAAGGGGGCAGCCTGGAAGGAACTCGTTGTGGTCCGCGCGAGTCCGGACGCAGAGCCGGGACAGCTCGCGGCTGGCGCTGCAGCGAGTGAATGATGTTGCCAAGCGCGACAAGCGGGCCCGCTTCACGGCCCTGCTGCATCACGTCAACGTGCAATCGCTGGAGCGGGCGTTCCGAAGGCTGAAGCGCAAAGCCAGTGCCGGCGTCGACGGCGAAACGGTGGAATCTTACGAGCACGATCTGCAGCGAAGGCTGCAGGACCTGTGCGCGCGGATTCATACGGGACGCTATCGAGCGCTGCCGGTGAGGCGAGCGTACAACCCGAAGAGCGATGGAGGCCAGCGCCCATTGGGCGTGCCAGCCCTGGAGGACAAAATCCTGCAGAGCGCGGTGGCCGAGATCCTGAGCGCCATCTACGAGGCCGACTTCCTGGGCTTCTCGTACGGCTTCAGGCCCGCGCGCAGCCCGCATCAGGCATTGCAGTCGTTGCACACGGCGTTGATGTCGCAGAAAGTGAACTGGGTGCTTGATGCTGACATCCGCAGGTTCTTCGACTCGGTCGATCACGACTGGCTACTACGGATGTTGGCGCATCGAATCGCCGACCGGAGGGTGCTGCGGCTCATTGCGCAGTGGCTGAAGGCCGGTGTGATGGAGCAAGGAGAGCTACAGGAAACCACGGAAGGGACCCCACAAGGGTCTGGTATCAGCCCGTTGCTGGCCAACGTGTTCCTGCACTACGTGCTCGACCTGTGGGCCCATCGCTGGAGACAGACGCAGGCACGCGGCCGGATGATCGTCGTGCGCTATTGCGACGACTTCGTGATGGGGTTCCAGTGTGCGCCGGACGCTCGCAGCATGCTCGATGCGCTGCGCAGCCGGCTGGGCAAGTTCGGCTTGACTCTGCACGACGAGAAGACCCGTCTCATCGAGTTCGGCCGTCTGCCGGCGATCACCCGTGCAAAACGCGGTCAGCGACGTCCCGAGACCTTCGCCTTCCTTGGGTTCACGCACTACTGCGCGTGGACTCGTACCGGAAGCTTCGTGGTAAAGCGTCGAACGCAGAGCAAGCGATTGACGGCCAAGCTCAAGGAGCTGCGCCAGACCGCGTGGCGCCGCATGCATGCGCCGATTGGCGAACAGCAGCGCTGGTTGTGCAGCGTGCTGCGCGGACACTATGCCTACTACGGCCTACGCAGCAATCTGGCCAGCCTCGCGACCTTCTACCAGGAGGTATGCCGGCTGTGGTTCAGGGTGTTGCGTCGACGCAGCCAGCGCGCCCTGACTTGGTTCGACTTCGCCCGTCTGCTTGCCCGCCTGCCCCTGCCGACCCCGCGCCTCCTCGGTGCCGCCGCATGAACGCTTGGCTGCTCAAGTCACTTCCAGGAAGAGCCGTATGCGGGCAAGCCGCACGTAAGGATCTGTGAGGGCGAAAGCCGAATGGCTGAGCTACTCGACCACCGCCGTCAGGCTGTGAAGGCCGTGCTTAAGCAACAACATGTTGCGTAGCGGGCGATGAGAAAGACATCGTTCACGGCAAGCAGCGGCGGCAGGTCTACGAGCACCAGATCGTAGAGACCGCCCAGGCCGTCCATTAGCCCAGCGACATCGCTGTTGAGAAGAAAATTCGCTGCGTCGGCGGGCAGGATACCCGTCGTCATCACTTTTAGAGCTTATCCGTAAATAATATTTGGCTCTTCAGGATTTCGTGTGGGTACTTCGGCAAGGTTTTGACCGCTTTTTCAGAGGCAAACAAGGGTCGAATGGGGTGCTCAAGTTCGGGCGCACTTTCTGATGCGGTGCGAGCGCAGGGTTTTCCACGGCGGCGCGCGCGTGGCGCAAGCCACGCACACGAGCGCGCGACGCGGTGGGAAACCCGTCATGCGGGTGCGGCCGAACGCTTGGGTCTTCGACGGAGATTGGGCATGATGGTTCGATGCCTACTTCAACGAAGCGAAAGCGGCGTGTGCTGGACGCGTACCGATTTCCCGGATTCCGGCCCTTGGAGCAAGTGCGCGGCGTCTTTGGCGATCCGCAGGCGCGGATCATCACGCTCGTGCGACGCTCAAAAAAACGGCCTGCGGCACCTGCGGCAGGATTCATTCTGGCTGGTACGACCGCAGAACCCGACAGGTGCGCGACCTGCCGAGTGGGCAATACCGCATCTACCTCGAGCTGGAGGTTCGGCGCGTGCTTTGCCGGAGCTGTGGGCTGGTGAAACGCGAGCGCCTGGATTTTCTGGCCGACAGTGCGCGCCATACCAAGCGCTTTGCGTGGTACGTCGGCCGGCGCTGCCGCAGCAGCACCATCAAGGATATCGCCCTGGAGCTGCACCTGGACTGGGACAGCGTCAAGGAACTGGAAAAGCAGTACCTGCGGGCGCAGCTCGCCAAGGCCGGCACGCCCGGCCCGCGGGTGATCGGCATCGATGAGATCTCGATCAGGAAGCGCCACACCTACCGCATCGTGGTCAGCGACCTGGTGCGCGCTCGCCCGATCTGGTTCGGAGGCGAAGCGCGCTCGGAAGCGAGCATGGCCCAGTTCTACGCTTGGCTTGGCCGCAAAAAGAGCGCACGCATCCGGCTCGCGGTGATGGACATGTGGAAGCCCTTTCGTAACGCCACAAACGAGCACGCGCCGCAGGCGGCGATGCTCTTTGACAAGTTCCACGTCATGCGTCACCTTGGCGAAGCCCTGGACAAGGTGCGTAAGAGCGAATACGCGCGGCTTGCCAGCAAGGACCGGCGCTTCATCAAGGGCCAGAAGTACACGCTGCTCTCCAACCGCGAGAACCTCACCCTCGAGGGGCGCCAGAGCCTCAAGACGCTGCTCGCGGCCAACCGGCGGCTGAACACCGCCTACCTGCTCAAGGAATCCTTCGGCCAGCTCTGGAGCTACGAGCGCGAGGGCTGGGCGCGACGCTTCTTCGAGCACTGGCGCGAGAGCCTGAAATGGCAACGTCTTCGTCCCTACGAGAAGTTCGCCGCAATGATCGATCGGCATTGGGATGGCATCGCCGCCTACTGCAAGCCCGAGAACAAGGTCTCGCTCGGCTTCGTCGAGGGCCTGAACAACAAGATCCGCGTCATCCAGCGCCGCGCATACGGACTGCGCGACGAGGAATATCTGCGCCTGAAGATCCTCACATGCATGCTGCCGGCAGTCTAAATTGGCCCAAAATCACCCACACGAAAACCGGAAGACCCTAATATTTAGGCGTGCCGGCACGCGGCGGAAGCTGATGATTGCAGCGGCGAGCATGTTAAGCGCGCGGTACGAACGGTGGGTTTTCTCATAGCGCACCAGAAGCTTACGGAAGCGATTGAACCAGGAGTGGGCGACCTCGAGCACCCAGCGCCGCGGTGGGGAGCGCCTGTTCGTGCGGCGCTCTTCGGTTCGCGAGCGCACATGCGGAACGTAGTGCCGGCGTCGAATCGCCTGCTCGGCAGAGGCGCCACGAAAGCCGGCATCCAGGCACAAGTGCTGCCGGGGGCGCGCAGAGGCCGGCGGGCGGGGTGGCACGATCGCCTCGAGCACCGGCACGAGTTGCGTGACGTTATGCCGGTTAGCCGCGCTCACGATGATCGACAGCGGGATGCCACAGGCGTCGACCAACAGCATTCGCTTGCTCCCCTTTTTTCCCCCGATCGGTCGGGTTCGGCCCGACCGATTCCTGGGCGAGCGGCGCTTTTAGCAGCTCCCCATCGGCACTTTGCCATCGCCAAGCGATGCCCTCCATCTCATCGTACTCGGCCAGTCCCGCCCGCCACAGCGCCAGGAAGAAACCGGCCTTCTCCCATTCCAGGAAGCGCTTGTGAATCGCGC
>JAKAFQ010000008.1 GCA_021817875.1 Pseudomonadota bacterium | reverse complement strand
GCAGCTCCCGCGGGCTGAAAGGCTTCGTAATATAGTCGTCGGCACCGAGTTCGAGTCCCATGACACGATCCGCTTCCTCGCGAACGCCCGTCAGCATGATGATGGGAATCGCTGATTCGCTGCGCAGCGCGCGCGCGATGCTCATGCCGTTCTCGCCTACCAGACGAACGTCCAATACGATGAGATCGATAGCTGATTCCCGCAGGATCTCCGACATCGCGGCGCCGCTGCCGGCGGTGCTGACGCGCAGTGCGTTTTCCGTGAAATAATCCGTCAGAAGCGCACGCACGCCGGGATCATCGTCGACGACGAGGATATGGGGTTGAATCGTCACTGCCATTGCGTCCGCCAAGGCCGTCATGCCCGCAAGTCGCTCATCGGGTCCGCAGGTAAGACCGCCGGCAAGCCCGGCGGTTCCGCACGGATCAACCGCTGAGGGTGCCGAGCGCCGCCAGAGCTCGCCACCGTGCAACGGCCTCACCGTCACTCGCTCCGCTGCAAGCGCTCCGGCCGGTGCGCCGTCGGAACGCTGACCTCAGCACGCCTGGCTGCAGGGCTCGATCACGGCGGGTTCGGGGTGTTCGCGCCGCAACCGGACCAGCAGGATCTCACGCGCGAACTCCCTCGAGGAGACGCTCGCGGACACAAGACTGACGCACGCGTCCGGGTCCGCAGCCCCGGCACCGCAAATCCCTCATCCCGCCTCTGCAAGCCATTCGTCGCACAGCTGGCGCGTCCGCCCGTCCGGCTCGAAAATGCCGACGACACCCATGATGCAGCGAACGGCCCGACCCTAAGCGCCCGGAAACTGCGCATGGATGCGCGATCCGTCCGGCAGTTCGCAAATACCTCGACCTCCACCGGCCATGCCGTCAGCGGGATGAATCAAGCGAAAGCGGCAGCGCATGTGAGCACCGTACGCGCTGGAGAGATTGGCGACGACGCGGCCCGAGTAGTGCGTCATGAACTGCGGCCCAGGGTACCACTCATCCCAGTCGTCGCCCCCCCATTCATTCATTCCCCACTCCGGACCCCAGCCGAACCCGAGCGGCCCGAGGCCGCTGAGCAGCGTATCGCTCGTAATCTGGAAGTATTCACCTGAATAGGTCGTGCCATTCGACAGCGATGCCGTCATGGAACCGGAAACGTCGCCCGAGCTCTTCCATTTGAACAGCACCTTGTGTTGCCCGGTGGACGCGGAACCGATCCCAGCCCCGGTCGTCGCGCAGCCCGCGACGGCCAGAGCGGCACCCAGCAGCAGCGCCATTGTCATTGTGCGGTGTGTCATATCGGTTTACCTCACTCCATGGCCGTATTGGACCCGTCCGCCATTCGTGCCGGATGTCACGCCGGGTACAGCATGTTTCGCCTGTAACGGAACGTAAAGCGAAGCATGCGGGTTACCGCATGGTTCCCGACAGGTTCCCGTCGGCACGCGGATCGATGCAGCCCAGGAAGCCCCGCGAGCCGTTCGCACTGCGCATGATGGCCGCACGACCCGCTTCGCTTCCCTGTCCCATTGCCGTCCGTTTTCCGGCAGGCGCGTTCGCGCTCCTCGATGGTGACGCGCACGCTGCAAAGGTCCGGTCGATCGCGCGCCTCAGGCCGGACATGGCTGCACCGGTCCTTGCAGCAGTCGGCGAGGATCCGGTAACGGTCACCTCAAACGGGAGGCTCAAGGCCGGGGCGCGCTTGCAGGTCAGGCCCCGGCAACTTCACCACTTGTTCGGCAGTTGCGTCTCTCAGGGAAGAAATGCCCCAAGCCCCGCATGAGGCGTGCGACGTCATTGGCGCGTTCGACCTCGACGGAACCTGTGCGCGACGGACCCGGGATTCCGCACCCCCCGGCAACCGCTGCCATCGCTCTCGCGCCAGGCCGGTCGGTGGGCCGCAGCGTAGGGAGTCTCGGCTGATGTGGCGCTTCGACGCGAAGTCGCTCAGCCAGCGGCAGTTTCCACGGTCGTTGCGGTCAGATGCCTCGCCAGAGCCTCGGCCATGTCGCGCGCACCGAGCGGTTTACGTAGCACCTCGGTCACGCCCGCCGCCTTGGCGCGCGCCGCGAGATCTTCCCCGCCGTGTCCAGTCACGAGAAGGATCGGGATATCCGCGCGCAGCCGCCGCAGCTCGCGCGCGAGTTCCGTGCCCCGGAGATCCGGCATCAACTCGTCGGTCAGCACGGCGTCGAAACGCCGCGGGTCAATGCGGAAGGCTTCAAGGGCCGACCTGCCCGACCGGAAGCCGACCGGCTCGTATCCCAGTTCCGCCAGCACCTCCTCGGTTAGAGAGACGAGCGCCGATTCATCGTCCACGATCATCACGACCTGGCCATTGCCGCGCGGCAGGTCTCGAGCCCTGTCCGCCACCGATTTTGCCCGCTCGAGCGTCATTGGCAGCCAGATGCGGAACGTTGCGCCCCTCCCTGGCTCACTCGAAACCTCGATCGCGCCGCCGAGATCCGCGACGATGCCATGCACCAGCGACAGGCCAAGGCCGGTTCCGACACCCACTGGCTTGGTCGTGAAAAATGGATCGAAGATGCGTTCCATGATGTGAGCTGGAATGCCTTCTCCCGAATCGCCCACCGTCAGGACCAGATAGGCACCGGCGGCCAGTTGCCCGCAGGTGCAGGTGCGCGCTGCGGCGATCCGCGTCGGTTCGAGCGTCACACTCAAGACGCCTCCCTCCGGCATCGCCTGAACCGCGTTGGCACACAGGTTCATCGTCACCTGGTGCAGACGCGTGTCGTCCCCGATGACTGCGGCGCCGCCTGCGTGAAGCTTTCTGTCGATCCTCACGTTCGACGGCAGAGACGCCTCCAGCAGCTGCAGCGTCTCGGCGACCACAGCCTGAAAGTCGATCGGCACTCGCTCGGCGAGACCGCTGCGGCTGAATCCGAGAATGCGATCAATCAATGAGCGGGCGCGGCCCGCCGCATACATGATGTGGTCGAGATAGCGACGCAGCGCGGTGCCGTCCGGCGTTTGCTGCTGCGCGAGTTCACCATATCCGACGATGGCCGCGATGATGTTGTTGAAATCGTGCGCGATCCCGCCGGCCAGCGTTCCCAGTGCTTCCATCTTCAATGACTGCCTGAGCGCGGCCGAGACCTGCTCAATCCGCCGCAACTGCCACAGCAGCGCGATCATCGCCAGCGCGCCGAACAGGGCGAGGACCAGCGTTCTCACCGAGCTGACCATCGCTTCATGGTACTCAGGGCTCAGCGCCGCAGCCTCATTGCGGCTGACGGCAACCACGAGCGGGGTGAACTCGACGGGCATGGCAGCGATGAATTCCCGCCGGCCATCGATCGGATCGCGGAGTCGAACGACCTGGTTCTGCTTGAGCGCCTCGAGTGCGGGGAATCTGCGCCCGACGAGCGCCGGCATGGACGGGCTGCGGACCAGCAGGACCCCGTCGTCGCGCATCAGCAGGACCGCGATCCGGCCCTTGAGGTGCGTTTCCGCGTAAAGTCCGTCAAGATCGCGCAGCTCGACGGTCGCGGCCACGATCCCCGCAAATCGACCCTGCCGGTTTACGAGCCGGCGCGAAAAGACCACCGTTGCCGTTCGGTGCGCGGCGGTGAGCTGTGGCGCTCCGACGAACAGCTGGTGAGCGGCGGGGCTCTCTTGCACTCGGAAGTAGGAGCGGTCCGAGACGTTCTCACCCGTTGCCGCGATGCCGAGCGACGAATCGCGTACGACCCCGTGTGGCCCGATGATCCGTACCGAGACCAGTTGCGGCACCCGGGCAGCGCGGGCGGCGAGCATCGGATCGATCCGCGCGGAGGGCAGCCGCGAGTGCGCCGGATACCAGTGAACGATTCCGGCAAGGAGACGGCGGGCGCCACCGCAGCTCCACGCCGTCTGTTCGGCGAGCACGCTCGCGAGATTCTCCAGCTGGAACGCCGTTGATTCGGCTGCGTGCCGGTATGAACGCCACGCGTCGTAGACGGTGGATACGGCGAATCCCATGATGACCAGCAGTCCGAGCAGCAGGACGCCGGCCCTGATGCGCGTGTACCCCGCCGTATCGACTCTCGGCCGGAAAAGGTCGGTCAATCGCCGCACGAATCCACTTGCCACCACTGGGAGGCGCCTGATCATAACGCAGCGCCGAGACAACGGTAGTGTGGCCTGGGTGCGCGGTCGCTTCGATCGCGCATCTCCTGTGGCGTTCCAGCCACATTTGTTGCGATCAGGCTTCATCTGTTTCGAATGGCAAACGCGTGGCCACGAACTGATGCGCCGCCCTCCGCGTCCAGGCATCGGGCGAGACCGGCACGGCGGTGAACTTGAAAGCCGCGAGTCTCATCCGGAGCAGCGTCATGGCAGCCCCCCGCAATATGCGATGAGCCGCTGGGGCTTCAAAAGACCGCATTTATTCCGTGTACCTGACCAGGAGGAGCGATTATCGGGGGGCGCACCGGGCGAATGATGTCAGGATCATCAAGCGCGATTTCAGGTGTAACGGAGTGATTTGATTTCACCCGCAATGCTGCATGCCCGGATTGACATCAGTCGGTCCGATGAGCGGGCGATCCTGCGTATTGCCAGCCCGGGCCGCCACAAGCCGGTGGCCCTGCAATGCCGGCGAAGGAGCATTCTGGTGAATCGCGCAACACGATCCCTCGCTACCGCGCTCGTCTGTGCCGCGCTCGGTGCTCCGGCACTGGCACACGCGAATCCTCAGGCGCTCTGGAAGATCCCGACAGGTCTTGCGCCGATGACTCTGCACATTGCGCTCGGTCCGTCGAACCTTGCGTGCCAGCAGTGTCAAACCCCCCGCGGGGTCGCCCCCCGCTCCCCTCTGGTCGGTTCGAACGCGACCGTTACAGGATGGACCCAGCCGCTCGGAGTTCGCCTCGTGCTGCGATGGTGAATGCCGGCCGTCTCGAAGCACCTGAAAGTGCTCGAGCGCGCCGGACTCGTCACCCGAGGCCGCGAAGCCCGGTTTCGGCCTGCCCGCCTCGAGCCGAAGGCGTTGATGTGTGTCGATGCCTGGATCGAGAGCTACCGCAGGCTCTGGAACCAGCGGCTCGATCGCCTGGAGGAGTACATGCAGGGGATCCAGGCCGGAGCGGCCCTGAGGTCTCGCTCCAAAAGCGGCCAAGACAACGGCCGATAGCCGCGCAGCACGCTGCAGGAGACCATCATGGCGGATCAAAACGCAGAGCACGGCGCCTTCGTCATAGAGCGTCTCATCGACGCGTCCCCCGCGCAGGTGCATGCGGCTAAGGGAGCCTGGGGCGAGCCGCCATGCAGCAGCCGATGGCGGCGCCGGGGCGAGAGACATACCGTCCCGGCGGCAGCACCGCGCGCCGCTTATTCCTCGACGCTGCGGCGCAATGCCTTGGTCCGCCCACGCCTGCTCTTGTCGTCGAGGCGTCGTCGCCGTGCCCCTGCGGTCGGTCTGGTGGCGATGCGCTTCCTGTTCACGACGGCGACACTACGGATGAGCTCGCGCAGCCGCATCAAAGCGGCGGCGCGATTTTGCTCCTGGGCGCGGTGCTGCTGCGCCTTGATGAGCACGACGCCGTCCCGTGTGATACGTCGGTCGGACAGATGTAACAGCCGTTCTTTGTAGAAGGTCGGCAGTGAGGAAGCGGTGATATCGAATCGCAGGTGGATCGCGCTGGAGACCTTGTTGACGTTCTGTCCGCCGGCGCCCTCGGCGCGCACGGCCGTCAGCTGGATCTCGCTCAATGCGATCGCGACTTGCGCGGAGATCTGCAGAACGCTGCCATCGCGGTACATACGCGTCATCGTGTGATGTGGGCGGGAAACGAGTCAAGATCCGGCGCTGCGCGAGGCGGACCCCGTGGGCTGTGGCCCCCGGCGGCTCGCCGCGGGCGAGACGCCGTCAGCGCGCAGGGCGCGCTGACGGCGGATCTGGACGGTGGGCATTCTTGCCCAACTATTTGATTTTATTGGTGGAGCGGAAGGGGATCGAACCCTCGACCTTCGCATTGCGAACGCGACGCTCTCCCAGCTGAGCTACCGCCCCACGCGAGGCCGGCGATTCTAGCTGTGATATCCTCGGAAGCCAAGGCCATCCCAGGGGAAGGCCCATGCTGGCGATTGGTGCCCGCGCACCGGAATTCACTTTGCAGGATGCGGACGGACGATCCGTCTCGCTCAGCGCATTGCTCAGCCGCGGTCCCCTGATCCTCTATTTCTATCCGGCCGACTTCACGCCGTGCTGTACCCGCCAGGCATGCTGCTTTCGCGACCTGCATCAGTCCATTGAAGAAGCCGGCTTCGAGCTGGCGGGCATCAGCCCGCAGAGTCCCGAAAGCCACCACGCCTTCCAGGCCGAGTACCGTCTGCCCTTCCCGCTGCTCTCGGACATGGATCGGTGCGTGGTGCGGATGTACGAAGTGGCAGGACCCCTGCGCCTCGGCGTGCGCCGCGCCACGTTCCTGATCGATCCCAAGCGCCAGATCCGGGATCTCGTGGTCTCGAACCTGCGCATCAGCCCGCATGCGGCGTTCGTACGCCGCGCCGTGGGCCGAGGGTGATCACATCCTCATGCGCAGCACTTTGGCCGGCCCGTAGCGTGGTACTGTGACGATGTACAGGTCGTGCAACGCCGGCACCCCGACGCTCTGCCCGCTCAGCGCCTCGACGAGTGCGGCAACGTCCGCCCGACTGCACACCACGAGCACCGTATCGCCCGAGTGCCGGCTCATGATCTCGGCCGCCATGCCATCGCCGTCGCTGCCGGCGAGCACATGAGGCTGCAGACCGAGGAGCTGAGCGAGCGGGGAGGCGGTCTGCTCAGCGCGGCGCGTGCCGCTGACCAGGATCGCATCGAGCCCGTGCCCGCCCGTGCCGCCCGCGAACCGCTGCGCAAGCTGCTGCGCCTGCTGCCCGCCCTCGGCAGACAGCGGCGGATTATCGATGGACCCGAGAACCCCGCCGGCCTGCGGCACCAGGACCACGATCGTATTGGTCGCCGACGCCCACAGCGCCAGGGCCACGCCGAGCACCACCACGCTGGCGAGCAGGATCAGCCAGACCGGCGCAAGAAACGGGCGTCGGCGGCGGGTGATGGCAGGCGGTTCCATGGTTTCGCTGAACGGGCAAAAGAAGGCTGCACCGGCAGAAGATGCCGTCCGATTATGGTAAACGCGGGACAGATTCTGTGGAATGCGCAGTTGATCACAACGGCGACGCCCTGTCACCCGTACAGTCCCGCTACGCTTGTGCTGAATGCCGCCGCGCCACCGGGACAAGGACCCGTCTCTCCGGCAACCGATCGCAACAACGGCGGCACACATGGCGAGGGGAATCGGTCAATGCGCAATGGTGGACAAACCACCGTCATTCAGCGGTTGCTGGAGCGCCGGATCCATGAGACGGTGACCGACCAGGACACCACCGCGACCGTCGCAGTGATGCTGCGGGTGCTGCCGCCGCCGCGCGCGCTGCTCGCGGTCTCGGACCCCGCCCTGCGCAGCACGCTCGAGCAGCGCATCCGCGAGGACATGCTCGAGCTCACCATCGTGCCCGAAGAACCCGCGGTACTCGAGACGCTGGAGGAGGATTTCCGGCCGATCGTGGTCACCGACAGCCTGGAGCTCATCCGCAGAATCCGCGCGCACAAGCTCCCCCGTCAACCACACATCCTGTATCTCACCCCGATCGATGAGCCGGCGGACCGGGAGACCGGACTGATGGCCGGCGCCGACGATTGCGTCGGACGCAGAGCCGAAGAGCGTGAGCTGCGTGCGCGCATCGGCACGGCGCGGCGCATCGCCGAGCTCGAGGAGGTGTTGCGTATCGCCCTGGTCGAGAACCGCAAGCTCTCGACCACCGACGATCTGACCCGCGTCGCCAGCCGCCGGTTCTTCAGCAAGCATTTCCCGCGAGAGGTAGAGCGTGCGGCTCGCTACGGCAGACCGCTGTCGCTGATCCTCTGCGACATCGACTTCTTCAAGAACGTCAACGACACTCTGGGCCACGTCGGCGGAGACGAGATTCTCAAGCAGTTCGCCACGCGGCTGCAGGAGTCGCTGCGCCGGGGCGTCGACTGGGTGGCGCGCATCGGCGGCGAGGAATTCGCGGTCGTCCTGCCCGAAACCGCCTATGAGCAGGCGCTCGATGTGGCGCGCCGGCTGCGCGCGCGGATTGCCGACAAGGAATTCAAGGCGCAGGGAAGTCATCTCAACGTGACCGCGAGCCTGGGGCTGTGCAGCGTGCCGCGCGCCACGCTCGGGGAGCGCAGGACCTGCGACCACATGCTGCGGATCGCCGATGCGGCGCTGTACCGCAGCAAGCACGCCGGACGCAACCGGGTCACCGCAACGCTGATGCCGGGCCAGGCGCCGAACCTCTCCGCTTCCGATCGTCCGCGCCGCAGCAGCGGCGGTTAGCCGCCCCGCAACCCGCGCTGAGACCCCACCGCCCGGCGCGGCAGCCGCGGAGCGGTCTCAGGAGGCGGCCTGCCCTCGGTGCAATCGCGAGCCGGTCTGGTACCCTATCGGCAGCACGCGACCGCCATCCCGGTCGCAGCGGGGGACCGTTGAGGTATCTGTCGTATCTCCTGCCCTGGCAATTCTCTCCGACGATACTCATCGTCTGCGCCCTCGCGCTCGCGCTGTACGTGCGCGGCAGCTGGGCGCTGCGCCGCGCCGGCACTCCGGTCGGCTTCTGGCGGCCCTTCGTATTTTTCCTGGGCGTCATGCTCAGTTACTCGGTCATGCAGACCTATTATGATTTCCTGGCGCAGCACATGTTCTGGGTGCACCGGCTGCAGCACCTGGTGCTGCACCACATCGCCCCGGCGCTGATCGTGCTCTCCGGCCCCGTGCCGATGCTGCAGGCCGGCCTGCCGAGCGGCGTGCGGCGGGCGACGCGCCTGCCCTGGGTGCGCCGGCCGCTCGAGCTGCTCTGGCGCGCCCTGCAGCATCCCCTCATCGCTCCGGTGCTGTTCGTCGGGCTGATCTACTTCTGGCTGATTCCCTCGGTCCATTTCGCCGCCATGCTCGATGCGCGCCGCTATCTGCTCATGAACTGGAGCATGCTCGTCGATGGCATTCTCTTCTGGTGGCTGATGCTCGCCCCGATTCAGGCCCAGGGGCGGGCGGCCATCGGTTACGGCCTGCGGTTCGTGATCCTCGCCGTGGTCGCCTTTCCTCAGATCGTGATCGGCGCCTACATCGCGCTCGTGCCCTGGCCGCTCTACAGCATTTACGCGGTCTGCGGACGCGCCTGGGCGATCAATCCCATGCTCGATCAGCAGATCGGGGGGCTGCTCACCTGGATTCCTGCGGCGATGATGTCAGTGGTCGGAGTCCTGACGGTGTTGCACCACATCCTTCACGAGGCCGCGCCCCGGCCCCGGCCCCAGCAGTCCGCTCGCCCGGTGCGGCATGACTCGCCCACGGGGGCGGCGGCATGAGCGCGCCGCGCCGGCGTGGCAGGCTCGCGTGGGGCCCGATCCTGCTCGGCGTACTGGCGCTGGCTGGCTGCGCGCGCCAGCTTCAGCCTGACGTGACCGACGTCAGGGGCCTGGTGGCGCCGCTCGAATTCAACCTGACCGATCAGGACGGCCGGCCAGTGAGTGCGGCCGATTATCGCGGCGATGTCGTGATGCTCTACTTCGGCTACACGCACTGCCCCGATGCCTGTCCGGCCACGATGAGCGAGCTGGCAGACGCACTCGGCACGCTGGGACCACTGGCCTCGCGCGTGCGCGTGCTGTTCGTGACGGTCGATCCGCGGCGCGACACCGACGCGGTGCTGAAACGCTACGTGAGCAATTTCGGGCCGCAGTTCCGTGGCCTGCGCGGCACGTCCTCCCAGCTGACCTCGATGATCAAGCGCTACCGCGTCTCCTATCATGACGAGAAGCCGGACCGCAACGGCGACTACGAAGTGGACCACAGCAGTGCCGTGTTCGTCTTCGACGGCCGCGGTCGGGCGCGGCTGCTGCTGCAGACCGGCGCCCGTCCGGCGGCGGTGGCGGCCGATGTGCGCCGGCTGTTCGAGGGCGCCTGAAGGGCCGGGTGTCAAGCCGCTGAGGGGGCGTGGCCGGACGCGCCTGAGGTGTCGCAATTATTCAAGGGTACCGGCGCTCCCATGCTCGAAGCCCCCGGCGGCCATCCGCATGATTCGCGTGCGACCGCTCCGACAGAGGCCACCTTGAACGCTCAATTCACAACCGGCCGCACGCATGGAGCGGTCCGCGGCGGTCGATTCCGGGCCGCATCCGGGCTGAGGGCCGGCCTGTGCGCGCTCGCGCTGGCAGTGTGTGCGGCCACTCCTCAGGCAGCCCGTGCTGCCGGCGCGCCGCCCGCTCCGATGCACGACGGCCCGCAATGCCGCACCGTCCGCCTCTCGGACATCGGCTGGGCCGACGTGACAGCCACCACCGCTCTGTTCAGCGACATCATTCAGGACCTCGGCTATCACCCCAAAGTCACCATGCTCTCCGTGCCGGTGACCTATGAATCGATGAAGCAGGGTGATATCGACGTGTTTCTCGGCAACTGGATGCCTTCGATGGCGCCGATCATCAGACCCTACGTGCAGGATCACTCGGTCGATGTCATCGGTCCGAATCTGACCGGCGCGCGCTACACCCTGGCCGTTCCCGCCTACACCTACGCGGCGGGACTGCGCAGCTTCCAGGACATCGCGCGCTTCGGGCCGCAACTGCGCGACTCCATCTACGGCATCGAGCCGGGCAACGACGGCAACCGGCTGGTGCTGCGCATGATCCGGCGCAACCTGTTCGGACTCGGCGGCTTTCACCTGATCGCCTCGAGCGAGGCGGGCATGCTCGCACAGGTCGCCCGCGCCGTGCGCGCTCGCCGCCCGATCGTGTTCCTCGCCTGGGAACCGCACCCGATGAACATGGAGTTTCACCTGAAGTACCTGTCGGGCGGCGATCAGGTCTTCGGACCGGACTACGGCAGCGCCCGGGTCTTCACCAACACCCGGGCCGGCTACTCCACCGAATGTCCCAACATCGGCCGGCTGCTGCACAACCTGAAGTTCACCACCCGCGGTGAAACCCAGATCATGTATGCGATCCTCAAGCGCCACCAGCCGCCGCGGGCCGCCGCCGCCGCCTGGATCCGGACACACACCGTCGCGGTCGCCGCCTGGCTCGATGGGGTCAGCACCTTCGATGGCCAGCCGGGGCTCGCCGCCGTCCTCGCCGCGCGCAGCGCCAACACCCCGCATACCTTCCAGGGCTGGATCTCGAGCCACAAGATCCCGGTAGGCCGGGCAGTCACCGTGGCCATTGACTACATCAAGGCCCACGGACGCGGCTTTTTCGACGGCCTCTCGCGCGTGGTGCGCGGCGGGGTCGACGGGCTGACCGCCCTGCTGTCGCTGATTCCCTCGTGGCTGCTGGTCCTGGCACTGACCGCCCTCGCCTGGGGGCTGCGCCGCTCGATCGCGCTGGCGCTGTTCGTCGCCCTGGCGTTGCT
This sequence comes from Pseudomonadota bacterium, assembly GCA_021817875.1. The sequence goes on along the minus strand of JAKAFQ010000008.1, from coordinate 10,460 downwards.
GTTCATCATGAACCTCGGTTACTGGGCCGACACCCTGGAGACGCTCTCCCTGGTGATCGTGGCCACCGCCCTCTCGAGCCTGATCGGGGTACCGCTCGGGATCGCGGCCGCGCATCGACCAGGGCTGAACGCCCTGCTGCGCCCGGTGCTCGATCTGATGCAGACCCTGCCGACCTTCGTGTACCTCATCCCCACCCTGGTCCTGTTTGGCCTCGGGGTGGTCCCGGGGCTGATCTCGACAGTCATTTTTGCGCTGCCCGCTCCCATCCGCCTCACCCAGCTCGGGGTCAGCTCGGTGCCCAAGCCCCTGCTGGAGGCCGGCGAGGCCTTCGGGGCGACCCGGATGCAGATGCTCCTGAAGGTCGAGCTGCCGAGCGCCGCCCCGACCATCGTCGCCGGCATCACCCAGTGCATCATGCTCAGTCTCTCGATGGTGGTCATCGCGGCGCTGGTGGGCGCCGGCGGCCTCGGTGTCCCGGTGGTGCGCGCCCTGAATACCGTGCAGATCGGCATGGGCTTCGAAGCGGGCCTGGTGATCGTGCTGCTGGCGATCATCCTCGATCGGATCACGACGCGACCCACCGGCAAGGAGCGCAAGGGATGAGCGCGCTCGAGTTCCGTAACGTCGACATTCTCTTCCCGCCCCCGGGCCTCGGCCGCCGGCGCGCGGCCACGGCCCTGCAGCGCGCCCTCACGGCGCTCGATGCCGGCGGCACGCGCGCGCAGATCGCCGAACGCACCGGAGTCATCGTCGGGGTCTGCCACGCCAACCTCAGCGTCGAGCATGGCCAGATCTCGGTGCTCATGGGATTGTCGGGCTCGGGCAAGAGCACGCTGCTGCGCGCGGCCAACGGCCTCAATCGCGTCACCCGGGGTGAGGTCCTGGTGCGCGACGGCGAGACGGTCGTCGACATCGCCCGCTGCGATGCCGCCACGCTGCGCAGGATCCGCCGCCTGCGTATCGCCATGGTGTTTCAGCAATTCGCCCTGCTGCCCTGGCGCACCGTGCGCGAGAACGTCGGTTTCGGTCTCGAGCTGCGCGGCGAACCGCCCGAGAACCGGCGCCGCATCGTCGATGAGCAGCTCGAGCTCGTCGGGCTCTCCCAGTGGGCCGAGCGCCATTGCAGCGAGCTCTCCGGCGGCATGCAGCAGCGCGTCGGGCTCGCCCGTGCCTTGGCCACCGACGCCGAGATCCTGCTGATGGATGAGCCATTCTCCGCGCTCGATCCGTTGATCCGCAGAAAACTCCAGGACGAGCTGCTCGCCCTCCAGGAACGGCTGCACAAAACCATCCTGTTCGTCAGTCACGACCTGGACGAGGCCCTCAAGATAGGCGATCGCATCTCCATCCTCGAGGGCGGACGCATCGTACAGACCGGCGCGCCGAAGCACATCGTCGAGGCTCCCGCCGATGAGTACGTCGCCGAGTTCGTCCGCCACGTCAATCCGCGCACCGTGTTCAAGGACAGCGGCACGCACACCGGCCGCTAGCGGCCGGCCGGCACGGCCCAGGGCCTCTGGACGGCATGACTGCCGCGCGGTAGTGTGATCGCAGATGCTGCGGGAACCTTCCGTGCGCCCTGACTCCGCCTCGCTCAGCCACTTCGGCTTCCTGACGCTGCGGCGCTTTTCCATGATCGCCTTCACCAATGCGGTCGAGCCGTTGCGCATGGCCAATTATCTGGCCGGGCGTGAGCTGTACCGCTGGTCGGTGTACTCCCCCGACGGCGAACCGGTGGCCGCCAGCAACGGCCTGACCCTCACCCCGACCCGGCGGATCGACGAAACGGCGCTGCCGGACATCCTGTTCGTATGCAGCGGGATCGACGTGCAGCACGCCGTCGATGATGAGCTGATCCGGCTGCTGCGCCGCCTGGCGCAGCGGCGGTTGAACCTGGGGGCGCTGTGCACCGGCGCGTATGCGCTCGCCAAGGCAGGGCTTCTCGATGGCTACCGCTGCGCCATCCACTGGGAGAACCTCTGGGCGCTGCGCGAGACCTTCCCGCGGGTGGCGTTCACACCGGACCTGTTCGTCATCGACCGTGACCGCTGCACCTGCACCGGCGGAATCGCACCGCTTGACCTGGTGCTGCACCTGATCACTCCACGCATCGGCCGCACCGTCGCCGCCGGCATCTCCGAGGAGTTCATCGTCGCGCACATTCGTGACAGCCGGGATCGCCAGCACATCCCGCTCGCCGCCCGCCTCGGCGGCAGCCACCCCTCGATCACCCAGGCCGCGCAGCTGATGGAAGCCAACATCGAGGAACCACTCTCGCTCGAGGAGCTCGCGCGGCTCAGCGACGTATCACAGCGCCAGCTGCAGCGCCTGTTCCGCCGCAACCTCGGCGTGACCCCGGCGCAGTACTACGCCACGGTCCGTCTGCGCCGCGCCCGTGAGTTGCTGCAGCAGACGGGCATGCCTGTCATGGACATCACGGTGGCCTGCGGCTTCCGCTCACCCTGTCATTTCAGCCGCTCTTACCGGGCACTTTTCGGTCACCCTCCGAGCCAGGAACGACGCTCGCCACCGCCTGGGCCGGCACCCGCCCGGGATCGCTCGCCGGCCCGCAGAGGGACGATTTCCTAAATATTCATTCAATAATCCAGGCGACTCGACAGAAATTCAATTTTCAATTAAGCCATTGTTTATAAACAATATTTAAAAACTTTAAAAGAAGTCTTGCATGACGGCGTGTCATTAGTGGAATATACGTATGCGTGATGCCCAAGCACTTTGAGTGACCATTCAATGCTGCAGTCATGCGGACCTCGTAAGGCCTTTGCGGATCGGCTGCAGCGCCCATCACTGCGTGTCGGCATCATTCTCGCCGAGCATTTCACCTTGTCCGCCTTTGCTGTTTTCGTCGATCACCTGCGTCTTGCAGCCGACGAAGGCGATCGCAGCCGGCCGGTGCGCGTGCAATGGTCCATCATGTCGGCACGCCATGAGCCGATCAGTGCCAGCTGCGGGGTGGCACTGCAGCCCACCAGTCCTCTGTTGCCGGCCGACACGCTCGATTACGTGGTCGTGGTCGGGGGCATCCTGCACGCCGGTCCGCAGGTCGACGAGCTCACCCTGCGCTACCTGCGGCAGATCGGCGCAGGCGGCCTGGCGCTGATCGGCATCTGCACCGGCAGCTTCGTGCTGTGCCGCGCGGGACTGATGAAGGGCCGCCGCTCCTGCGTCAGCTGGTATCACTACCAGGACTTTCGCGAGGCCTTTCCCGATCAGGAGGTGGTGGCCGACCGGATCTTTCTCGCCGACGGACCCCGCATCACCTGCGCCGGCGGCGCCGGAGCCGCGGCCCTCGCCTCGCACCTGATCGAACGCCACCTCGGCCGCGGCACCGCCTACAAGGCGAGTCAGGTGCTGCTGTTCGACGGCCCGCGCCAGGGCAACGACGCACAGCCGCATCCGCCGATGTCCGAAAGCGTCAACGAGCCGCGGGTGCGGCGCGCGCTGCTGCTGATGGAGCAGAACCTGACGCGCCCGATCGCCATCGGCGCCATCGCCGCCGAGCTCGGCGTCTCGGTGCGACAGCTCGAGCGGCTGTGCCGCGAGCAGCTCGGCCTGGGACCGGCCTCGTTGTATCGCCAGCTGCGCATGCGCTACGCCAACTGGCTGATCGAGAACACCGACCGCTCCGTGACCGAGATCGCCATCGAGGCGGGCTTCGCGGACTGCGCGCATTTCTCCCGGCAGTTCAAGGACGTCTACGGCTTTTCTCCCTCACGCCACCGGCTGCAGCCGCACCCGGCCGGCAGTGCCGACGTTGCCCACGCACGGGTCTACGAATAACGCGGCGCAACCCTCCACCGTCGGCACCCTGCATCCGGCGTCCGGCCCGCACCCATCTGGTGCAGGAGACGTTTCCACGCCCTGAAACGTCTGATCGGCGGCCCATGACCCAACAGCCGCCCACGCCATCGTTGCCCGCGCCCGGCCCGAGGACGATTGCGTAACATCGAGTTGACGCATCCGTTCAATCCCGCCGCGCCGGTGTCGGCTGTAATCGCCCCGCTACCGGCATTGCCGCGCCAGCGGCGCTGACCGGCGGCCCGCGCAGCGCTGCGGCGGCGCCGGAATCATAAATAAATCCGGGGAGGGTTCGCTCGATGAAATCGAAGGTGTCTTACGCGGTGGCCGCCATACTGAGCGGCGCCCCCCTCGGTGCATTCGCCGCCACCCCGGCGCCACAGGCCGCGGCACCGACCTCGCCCGCCGGGTCCGCCACCGCCACCGCGCCTGCCGGTTCCGGCGCCCGCCGCGGCGCGCTCTCGGAGATCGTGGTCACCGCCCAGCGCCGCAGGCAGAACATCCAGGACGTGCCGATCACCATGCAGGCGCTCACCTCGCGCACGCTGTCGCAGCTCAACATATCGACGTTCGACGACTACATCAAGTTTCTGCCGAACGTCACCGTCGCGAACAACGGCCCCGGCCAGAGCGAAGTGTTCATGCGCGGTCTGTCGGCGGGCTCGCAGGCGAGCCAGGGCAGCGGCTCGACCGGACTGTGGCCGAATGTCGCCATCTATCTCGACAACCAGTCGGCGCAGCTTCCGGGCCGCAATCTCGACATCTACGCCGCCGACCTCAACCGCATCGAGGTGCTCGAAGGTCCGCAGGGCACCCTGTTCGGCGCCGGCGCCGAGGCCGGCGTCATCCGTTACATCACCAACAAACCGAAGCTCGATGTGACCGAGGGCAACGTCAAGGCCGGTTACGGCATCACCGCCCACGGCGATCCGAACACCAACCTCTCGGCCGTCATCAATCTGCCGCTGATCCGCGGCAGGATGGCGGTGCGCGCGGTGATCTACGACGATCGCCGCGGCGGCTACATCAACAACGTGCCGGCGACCTTCACCCGCCGGGACACCGACATCGGCATCCACTACGCCAATTACCCGGCCGTCAACGGCCGCTGCCCGGACGGCGGCGTGAACAACGGCTGGTGCGTCCCGCCGGGCAGTCCGTCGATCAACAACAACGCGATCGCCGGCCGCGCCATCAACCCGGTCACCTACCAGGGAATACGCGTCGAGGCGCTGTACCGCTTCAACGACGACTGGGACGCGCTCATCACGCAGTCCTACCAGAACATGGACTCCCAGGGGGTGTTCTACGACCAGCCGAATGCCTCGGACGGCCGGCCGCTTGCGCCTCTCGAGGTGACGCTGTTCAACAATGCCCATAACAAAGACCGCTTCGAGGACACCGCCTGGACCGTGCACGGCAGGCTCGGACCGCTGCGCGCGGTCTACACCGGCGGCTACCTGGACCGGAACGTCGACCAGGTGGGCGACTACACCAACTACGCGCGCGGCGTGTACGCCGACTACTACCAGTGCTACGGTCCCGGCACCGGCTATGACACCAGCCTGAAGTCGACCTGCTTCTCCCCGAGCGCCACCTGGCACTCCATGGAGCGCAACACACACCTGCAGAACGAGTTCCGGCTGAGCACGCCGGGCTCCTGGCGAGCGCGCGGCATCATCGGCGTGTATGCCGATGACCTGAAGCTCTGGGACCAGACGGACTGGCGCTATCGGACCGTGCCGAGCTGCACGAGCAATGCGCCGGCGGGCAGCCCCGGAAATTCCGGCTGCTTCGCCACCATCGGCACGATGCCCGGCACCACTGTGCAGAACCCCGGACTGCAGACTCCGAACAGCTCGTTCTACCAGGACACCATGCGCGAGGCCAGACAGCTGGCGTTTTACGTGTCCGCCGACTACGACCTGATTCCGCACGTGCTCACGCTCACGCTCGGCACGCGCCACTTCCGTTTCGACAACTCCTCGGTCGGCAGCGTCACCAGCAGCTTCGGCTGCTTCGAGGCCGGCACGCCGCCCGGCGGTTGCGCCAACCCCAGCTATTCATACAATCTAAACGCGCAGCATCTGCGCGACACCGAGAGCGGCTGGCGCAGCCGCGCCAACCTCACCTGGCACGTCACCCGCAGCATCATGGTGTACTACACCTTTTCGCAGGGTTACCGGCCGGGCGGCTTCAACCAGAACGGCGGCGCGCTGCACGCTCCGGGTCCCGACGGGGTGGATCAGTACGCGGTGCCGAAGGCCTATCACCCGGACACTCTGACCAACAACGAGTTCGGCTGGAAGACGGTGCTGCTCGACCACCACCTGGAGTGGGACGGCGCCATCTATCGTGAAAACTGGAACGACGTGCAGGTGGAGTTCTTCGATCCGGGCCTGGTGGGCAACATTTTCTACGACACCAATGGCCAGAATTTCGTGGTCAAGGGCATCGAAACCTCGTTCATCGCGCGGCTCGCCCCCGGGCTGACCCTGCAGGGCGCGGCCTCGTGGAACCGCAGCCGACAGATCAATTCTCCGGCGCTGATCGACAACAATCCGGCGAGCGTCAACTACGGCAAGCCGATCACCGAGCTGTGCTCGAGCGCCGGTACGAACTGTGCGCCGATCACCAACCCCTTCGGCCCGATCGGCTCGCCGACCGCCGATTCCCCACCGATGGAGTTCAACCTGCGGGTGCGCTACCAGTTCCGGCCGCTCGACGGTTACTTCCCGTCCATCGAGTTCGGCGCCACACACACCGATCACTCGTTCACGCAGGCCGGCGCCAACCCGACGATCTCCGAGGCCGGCGCCATCAGCACCGCGCGCCTGCGCTTCGAAAACCCCTCCTACACGACGTACGAGGCATCCTTGGGCGTGTCGAAGGGCAAGTGGTACGTACACCTGTACGGGGACAATCTCGCCAATTCCCACGCCAGCACCTTCATCAGTACCGACCAGTTCATCGTGGCCCAGACTCCGCTGCGGCCGCGGGTGCTGGGTCTGGAGTGGGGTTACGACTTCTGAGCTCGACCTGACGCCGCGGGTGTGATCCCGGCGCGGCCGGGCGCAGCGGCGACAGCCGCTTGACGGGGCCGGACGCCCGACGGAGGCTGCATGCCATGAGCAGGAAAATTCCCGAGCCGGCGCGCTCGGTGGATGTGGTGCATGAGACCGAGGTGCTCGTCGTCGGCAGCGGCCCCGGCGGGTTGTCTGCGGCGCTCGCGGCCGCGCGCGCCGGGGCGCGCACCACGCTGCTCGAACGCTACGGCTGCTTTGGCGGCAACATCAGCCAGGTCGGCGTCGAAGGGTTTGCCTGGTACCGGCACGAGGGCACGGTCGACTGCGAGGGCATCGGCATCGAGCTCGAGCAGCGCGCCCGGGCAATGGGAGCGACCGCGCCCGAGCCGCAGTCCCTGAGCCAGGCGCTGGATGCGGAACTGTTCAAATATGTCGCCGACGCGCTGGTGGAGGAAGCCGGCGTCACGCCGCTGCTGCACCGGCTGTGCGTCTCGCCGATACTGGAGCACGGTGTCGTGCGCGGCGTCATCACGGAAAGCAAATCCGGGCGCGAGGCGCTGCTGGCGGAGCGGGTGATCGATGCGACCGGGGATGCCGACCTCGCCGCACGCGCCGGCGCACCGGTGCGCAAGGCCCCGAAAGAGCAGCTGATGGCCGCCTCGGTCATGTTCTCGATGGCGGGGGTCGACAAGGCCCGCTTTCTCGAGCAGGTCCGCGCCGACCCGCAGACCTACCGGGACTGGGCCGGCAGCGGCGAGTGGCACATTGAAACCGGCGGCAAGGAAGACGACCTGTTCTCGCCGTTCCTGCGCAAGCCATTCAAGCGGGCGGTCGAAGCCGGCGTCATTCCCGCCAACCTGAGCACCATCGCCGGCACCTGGGGCGGCATCTCCGATCAGGGCGAGCTCACCTATCTCAACCTCATCCACCTGCCGGGCGTAGACGGTACCGACGCCGGCGACCTGACGCGCGCCGAGATCGAGGGGCGCAGGCAGGCCATCCACGCCGTCGAGGCACTCAGGCGGTTCATGCCCGGCTGCGAGCACTCCAAGCTGCGCAACTTCGGCATGACGCTCGGGGTGCGCGAGACGCGCAAGATCGATGCGCTGTACAACCTGACCGCGGCCGACGTGCGGGGCGAGGCGCGCTTCGAGGATGCGATCGGTATTTTTCCCGAGTTCATCGACGGTTACGGCCTGCTGATCCTGCCGACCACGGGGCGCTACTTCCATGTCCCCTACCGCTCCCTGGTGCCGAGGCAGGTCGGGCATCTGCTGGTCGCCGGGCGTTCGATCGGCGGCGACCGGATCTCGAATGCCGCGGTGCGCAACATGATGTGCTGTACGGTGAGCGGCCAGGGCGCGGGCGTCGCTGCCGCCGTTTCGCTGCGCACCGGTGAGCCGTTCGACCGGCTCGACCTGCGCAAGGTGCGCCGGGAGCTGTGCCGCCAGGGAGCGCGCATCCATTGAACGTGGCCACGCCGGCACGTGCCCGCATCGGCCCGGGTGCGGCAGAACGCTGGGGCGTGCTCGTGCTGCTCAGCCTGGCGATTGCCGGCTGCTACTACGAGTACGACGCGATTGCGCCGGTCGCCGGGCTGCTGCGCGCCGAGCAAGGCTTCAGCCAGGAGCAGATCGGCCTGCTGAATGCGATCTTCAGTCTGCCGAACATCTTCCTCGCGCTGCTCGGTGGGGTGCTGATCGACCGTCTGGGGCCGGCACGGGTCGCCTCCTGGACGGCGGCGCTGTGCCTCGCCGGTGCGCTGCTCACCGCGGTCGGTTCGCCGTTCGCGGTGATGGCGCTCGGCCGGCTGATCTTCGGGGTCGCCGAAGAAGCGCTGTTCATCGCGCTGCTCGCAGGACTCGCACAGTGGTTCGCCGGGACCGGCACCGCGCTTGCGATGGCGTTGTTCTTCAGCTTCGCGCGCATCGGCTCGTATGCGGCGGACACCTCGCCCGACTGGGCGCAGACGCTCTATCGGCACGGCTGGCGGGCGCCGCTCGTGCTGGCGGCGGTGCTGACGGCGCTGAGCTTCAGCGCGGCGCTGCTCTATCGGCTCCTCGACCGCCGCGCCCGGGCATCGGGCGGGCTGGCCGCCGCGCCGGCGCCCGAGCGATTACTCTGGTCGGATCTCGTCAGTTTCGATCTGTCCTACTGGTACATCCTGGCGCTCAACGTGCTGTTCGCCTCGGTGTTCTTCCCGTTCAGGAGCACCTTCGCGATCGAGTATTTCCAGGACGCCAAGGGTCTGACGCTGCAACAGGCGGGACTCGCCAACAGCTGGGTGTTCCTGGCGGCGATCCTCGCCACACCGCTGTTCGGATGGCTCGCCGACCGGCTGGGACGGCGCTCGCTCATGATGATGATCGGCACGCTGCTGATGCCGTTGGTGTTTCTGATCCTCGGCACGACGCACTGGAGTCTGTGGATTTCCACGGCACTGATGGGTGTGAGCTTCTCCGTGGTGCCGGCGGTGATCTGGCCGGCGACCGCCATGCTGGTCGAGCCGCGCCGGCTCGGCACCGCCTTCGGTCTGATCAACCTGCTGCAGAACCTGTGTCTCGCCGCGAGCAATCTGACGGCGGGCTGGCTCGCGCAACGGGCGCATGCGGGAGCCGCGCACCCGCAGGGCTACGACCCGATGTTGTGGTATTTCGGGCTGCTGAGCCTGGTGGCATTCGTGTCGGTCGCACTGCTCTGGCGGCGTGAGTCCGGTCCCTGCGGCCATGGCCTGGAAGCGGTTTGCACCGCCGCGGAGCGCGGCTCCGATGGCTGACGCGCTCCGAGACCATTGCGGTCCGTTCATCCGGCCCCGGAGGGCCTCAGGGACATTCAGCGCGTCGCACGACTTGACGGCGAACAGCCGGCACCGCATCATTGAAATGCGTATTGAATGAGCATTTAAGCTACTTTTCAATGACTGAATAGCTTTATAACTATATGTTTGTCAATAATTATTCAGGATACTGAATACGTCTCAGGTATCCGTGATCAATCGCCATGAAACGTTTCTAGAGCACTAAATTGAATAAACATTCAACGTCGCGTCGGCGCGATCCACACAAGGGCCCGCCGGCCCGGGAAGAGTCCGAAGAGCACCGGCGCCGGCAGCTGATCGAGGTCACCATCGACAGCCTCGCCGAGGTCGGCTACGTCGGCAGCACCCTGGCGCAGATCGCACAGCGCGCCGACGTCTCCCCGGGACTGGTCGCGCACTATTTCGGAGACAAGCATGCCCTGCTCGAGGCGACGTTCCGCACCCTGGCGCGCCGCGTGTCCGAGCGCGTACGGGCACGGCTGAGACTCGCCGGCACCCCGCGGGGACGGGTGCAGGCGGTCATCGATGCCAACCTCGGGCCGGAGGAATTCGATCAGCGCACCGGCAGCGCCTGGCTCGCCTTCTGGGGTCAGGTGGCGCAGGAGCCTGGCCTGATGCGCGTGCAGACCGCCTACCAGCGCCGCATGCTGTCCAACCTGCGCCATGCCCTCGCGCGACTGCTGCCGCTCGAGGAGGCGCACAGTCTCGCCTCGATGATCGCGGCCATGATCGACGGCGTGTGGCTGCGCGCCGCGCTCTCGCAATGGCAGGAGGCCGACAGCGAAGGCGCTCTGGC
>JAKAFQ010000342.1 GCA_021817875.1 Pseudomonadota bacterium | reverse complement strand
CGTGCGCGAGGCTGATCGCCTCGGTGAGGGTTTCATCGACGCGCAGCGCGCGCGCCACCGATCGGGCGATCTGCGCCACTTCAATCGAATGGGTGACGCGTGTGCGGTACAGATCGCCCTCGTGATTGACGAACACCTGGGTTTTGTAGACCAGGCGACGGAAGGCGTTGGAGTGGATGATGCGATCCCGATCCCGCTGATACTCGCCGCGGAATTCCGGCCTGGGCTCGGGGTGACGCCGGCCGCGGGAGCGCTGTTCGTGCGCGGCAAAAGGCGCCAGGGCATCGGTGATGGGCTGCGGATTCATATCGGTGCAGGCCACCCGGTCTCACCCCAGATGGGATTCCAGCGCGCGCCGCAGGCAGACTTCATCGTACTCGGCGGTGACGAAGGCGGCGCCGATCCCGCGCAGCAACACCAGGCGAATGCGCCCAGCCTGTACTTTCTTGTCGATGCGCATGTGATCGAGGACGGCGTCCGGGGAGAGGCCCGGCACGCGCACCGGCAGGCCCATGCGGGTCACGAGGCGCATCACGCGCTCGAGATCCTGCATGCCCAGCAACCCGCTTTCCTGTGACATGCGGGCCGCCATCACCAGGCCGGCTCCGACCGCCTCCCCATGCAGCCATTGCGTGTAATCCGTGGCGGATTCGACCGCGTGCCCGAAGGTATGGCCGAGATTGAGCAGCGCCCGTTCGCCGTGTTCGCGCTCGTCCCGGCCGACGATGGCCGCCTTGATCTCGCAGGCGCGGCGGATCACGTGCGCCAGCGCGGCCGGATCGCCGGCAAGCAGCGCGTCGGCGTGCTCCTCCAGCCAGGCGAAGAACTGGCGGTCACAGATGAGGCCATATTTGATCACTTCCGCCAGCCCCGCCCGCAGCTCCCGTGCAGGGAGCGTCGCAAGCGTGTGGGTATCGGCGAGCACCGCCGATGGCTGGTGAAAGGCGCCGATCAGGTTCTTGCCGCCGGGATGATTGACGCCTGTCTTGCCGCCCACGGACGAATCGACCTGCGCCAGGAGCGTCGTCGGCACCTGCACGAAGCAGACCCCACGCTGATAGATCGCAGCGGCAAAGCCCGCCACGTCGCCCACCACGCCGCCGCCGAGCGCCACCAGGACGCAATCCCGCCCGAAACGATTGGCGACCAGTACATCGAGAATCCGCCCGACCGTGCCCAGCGTCTTGTGGGCCTCGCCGTCCGGCAGCAGTGTGGTGAGGGCTTTGCGTGGCTGCAGGCTGTCCTCCAGGACGCGCAGGTACAGCGGCGCAACCGTGGTGTTGCTGACGATCAGGATGTCGCGTGCGGCGACGTGCTGGCGGAATACCTCGTGGTCCCGCAGAAGGCCCTGCCCGATCAGGATCGGGTAGCTGCGCGGGCCCAGCTCGACGTTCAGAGTGTCCATGGTCGGGAATCTAGCGGATCATCCGGATGATGTCGCGGACCACGGTCTTGATCTGTCGCCCGTCGGTCGAAATGACGCGATCGGCGATCGAATCGTAGAGCGGATCGCGCCATTCCATGAGCTCGCGCAGCCGGGCGGCGGCATCCTCCGCCCCGTTGAGCAGCGGCCGGTGCCTCCCGAGCTTGACCCGCTCGGCCTGCTGGGCGACCGAGGTTCGCAGGTAAATGACCCAGCCGTTCTCGGACAGCAGGCGCCGGTTTTCCGGCAGCAGGATCGCGCCCCCTCCGGTGGCAAGCACGATGTGGCGCAACCGGGTGAGCGCCATGAGCGCCTCGCGCTCTCGCTCCCGGAATCCGGACTCGCCCTCCTTCTCGAAGATGAACGGGATATCGACTCCGGTACGTCGCTCGATCTCGGCGTCGCTGTCATGGAACGGCACCCGCAGGTGCCTCGCGAGGCTGCGCCCGACCGCGCTCTTGCCGGAGCCCATGGGTCCCACGAGAAAGATATTGGGGGGTTTGTCTGCCATAGACCCGGCAAAGCATAGCAGGGCCCGCCACCTCGAAACGGCCAGGGCGCCGACGTCCTGGTCAGCCCTGGTTCGCCAGCGGGCCGGCGGCTCCGCTGCGGGGCTTCGCTGCCGGCGCCGCGCCGGCCCCGCCGGCGGAGTCGGAGGACAGGCCGGGCAAGCGAATCGCCGTCCCTTTTCGCGCCTCCCGGCCCGTGGCGCAGGCAGCGCTTGCCCGGCCTGCCCCGCGCGCGTCCCCCGCGCTAATAGGCCGAGAGATTCTGACGAATGATCTTCGGTGTGATGAACACCAGCAGTTCATCCTTGTTATTGGTCCGGTCGGTGTTTTTGAAAAGGTGCCCCAGGACCGGGATATCGCCCAGCCACGGCACCTTGTTGGCGACGTTGCTGGACGTGGTCTGCAGAATGCCGCCGAGCACCACGGTCTGGCCGTCATTGACCAGTACCTGGGTGGTGATCTCGCGCGTGTCGATCGCCGGCACGTCGATGCCGCCCGAGGCCACGAACGTCTGGCCCACCTGATCATCGCGCACTTCCAGATCGAGTATGACCCGGTTGTCCGGCGTGATCTGCGGCGTCGCCTTGAGCATCAGCACCGCCTTCTTGAAGGCGACGGACGTTGCGCCGCTCGATGCGGACTGCTGGTAGGGGATCTCCACGCCCTGCTCGATGGTGGCCTCTTTCTGATCGGCCGTGATGACCCGTGGCGAGGAGATGACCTTGGCCTGCGTTTCGGCCTGGGCCGCGGAAAGCTCGAGGTCCACCAGGTAGTTGCCGCTGAGGATGCCGAAGGCGATCGAGCCCACGGGATTCGATACCGGCAAATTGATGTTGTAGCGGTTCGCGGCGTTGGAACCGGTCGGGATGGTGACCGGGAACGGATTGCCGGTGCTTTGGACATTACTGAGGGCGGAACCCAGGATCGTATCGCTGCCCGCCGCGGTTCCCGTGGTGTCCACGATGCCATTGGCTCCGTTGGCCTGCACGTCGGTCAGGCCCAGGCGGGTGCCCAGCTTGCGCTCGAAATCGTTGTTGACGAGCACGATGCGCGCCTCGATCAGCACCTGGCGGATCGGTACGTCGAGCCGCTTCACCAGCCGGTTGATCTGCTCGAGCCGCTGGGGAGTGTCCTGCAGCAGCAGCGTGTTGGTGCGGTTGTCCACCGACACCACGCCGCGCTTGGACAGCAGCGAGTTGCCCTGCGACTTGATGAGCGAGGCGAGGTCCGCCGCCTTGGCATAGTTGATCTGCAGGTACTCCGACTGCAGCGGCTCGAGATCCCGCACGGCTCGGCGCGCGGCGAGCTCGGCTTTCTCGCGCGCGGCGAGCTCGGCCTGCGGGGCCACCAGGATGACGTTGCCCTGTTTCTCCTCGCCGAGCCCCTTGGTCTGCAGGATCAGGTGCAGCGCCTGGTCCCAGGGCACATCGTGCAGGCGCAGCGTGACGCTGCCATTCACCGAGTCGCTGACCACGATGTTCTGACCGCTGGCGTCCGCCAGCAGCTGCAGCACGGCGCGCACCTTGATGTCCTGGAAATCGAGCGACAGCCGCTGACCGGTGTATTTCGGCCGCTGCACCAGGGCCTGTCCCTGGGTCACCGGCCGCAGTTCCACCACGTACTGGTTATCGGCCTGATAGGCCATCTCGTCGAACGCGCCGGTGCCGTCGATGGTGATCCGCGACCCGCCGGGGGTGCGGGTCACATCGAAATCGGTGACCGGCGTGCCGAAATCTCTGGCGTCATAGCGACGCAGCAGATCGACGGGGACCGCGGCTTTGCCAAAGTCGACGGTGACGTGATTGCCGAGCCGGGTCAGGTTGACCGGAATGTGCGGATCGGAGAGCTGCACGACGACCTTGCCGGCGCCATCGGTGCTGCGACGGAAATCGATGCTGCGGATTTCCCACGGGACGGCCGCGCCGGCCGCAGGCGAGACGGTTGCGGCCGCCGGCGAGCCGGCCTGCCCGGCTGTGCTCGAGGCGACCGACGCCGCTCCTCCGAGTGTCACCAGGATATCGTTGCCGCGTCGCTGCAGCTCGTAGGGCATCATCCGGTCGAGCGTCAGCACCAGACGCGAGCGATGCTTGCTCTCGGCAGCCAGGATCGATTCGAGTCCACCCGACTTCACGCGGATGAGGTCCGAAGCCAGGGCCAGGCGGGTCGACGGCAGGTCGATGACGAGGCGCGCCGGTTGATCCATGGTGAAGGACAGCGGCCGCGGCGCCGGTGCTGACAGGTGCAGCGTCAACTGCAGCTGCGCGTGCGGCAGAGGCTGCACCTCTACGGACTGCAGGTTCGCATCGCCCGAGGCGCGCGCCGGCAACGCCGGCAGGGCCAGCAGCAGGGACAGGGCGGCTGCCTCCAGGATGCGAAGTCTGGACGGAAGGCGTTTCATTCGTGGACTCCCTGCTGGAGCATGTGCTGCCTGTTGGTTCAATGACTGATGCCCAGGGCGGCCGGCCGCTTCATGTATCCGCCGAGTCCGTCCGGGACCACCTCGACCAGGCTGATCTGCGTCGGAGTGATCCGGACAATGCGGCCGTCGTTCTGACCCATGTAGTTGCCGACCGTCACCCGGTGGACGATGCCGTCCTTGGTCTGCACCAGCCCATAGAGCGTGCCTTTCATGCGCAGTATCCCCACCATCGTCAGTGTATCGAGCGGAAATTGCTCGAGATACTGGCGCGGACGCGAAATGTCCGGGCGGACCGAATTCATCCCGGGCCCTTCGCTCGGCACGAAAGGCGAGCGCCTGTCCTGGTCGGTGTAGGTGAATGTCCGGTACTTCGGGACTGCCGGCAGCGGTTTGACGTAGCCACCCGGCTGACTGTCGGTCTGCGCGATGAAATGCTGCAGATTGTCGTCGGCGCTCGAGCAGGCCGCGAGGGCCAGGCAGCCGAGGGCGACGCACGTGCGGGCCAGAGCGCCGGGTCGGATGGGGAGGGTCATGCCTGTGCTCCTTCGCGCCTTCAGCCCGGTCCCCGGTGCGGCGGGTGGGCGAACTTGTGCTTGTGCGCGCTCCGGGCTGCCAGCTCGTCCGCGGTCAGGTAGCGATAGGTGTTGGCAGTCAGGGTCAGAGAGAGCGAATCGAAGGCACCCTTGGCCGTCGGCTTGATGTGGATGTCGTGCAGGGTGACGATGCGCGACAACGCGGCAATGTCGCTGGCGAACTGCCCGAACTGATGGTAGCTGCCGGTGAGTTCCATCTTGATGGGCAGAACG
>JAKAFQ010000341.1 GCA_021817875.1 Pseudomonadota bacterium | reverse complement strand
GAGCTGTTCATCGCGCGCGCCGACATGCACGTGAGCCAGAAGAGCGGTCCGGACCGGGTGCCGCGCGGCGCGCCGGCGAATGCGTCCTTCGGGTTCACCAATGACTCGACGACCGCATCGGAAGCGACGGGCGTGCTGATCACGACCGATCCGCTGCCGGGGAACTATTCGTTCTCGGGTGCGACGATGACCACCGGGTCGGGGACCTCGGACTGCGCGTTCGATACGGGCACGCGCGTGATCACCTGCGACGTGGGGACGCTGGGACAGGGGCAGAGCGTGACGCTCAACGTGAACGGCAAGGGAACGGCGGCGGGGGTGGTGGCGATCACCGCGCACATCAGCGCGACCGCGCCGGTGGATCTGTACCCGGACAACAATGCGACCACGGTGACGATGCTGATCCAGGGAACGAGCAACGTCGGGGTGTCGGCGAGCGGTCCGGGGCAGCAGCCGAAGGTGCATGGTCAGGCGGGAGTGAACTTCACGGTGAACAACGCCGGTCCGGATGCGGCGACCAACGTGCGGGTGCTGGCGACTTTCCGCAACCGGATGACCTACCAGAAGATGCAGGTCGCTTCGGGCGGCACGTGCACGCTGCTGGAGGATCAGCTGAGCGCGGTGTGCGACTGCGGAACCATCGGCTCGGGGCAGAGTGTGACCGGGACGCTCAACCTGGTGGCGACGTCTGCGGGCAGCGCGGACGTGGACTTCGAGGTCACCACTGACGACGTCGATACGGATGTCACCAATAACACGACGACGGTACCGCTGACGGTCGCGGAGGAGACGACGCCGGTGACGCCGACGACGCCGACCACGAGCAGCAGCAGCGGTGGTGGCTGCGTGTACGCCCCTGGCGGGCCGTTCGACCCGACGCTGCTGGTGGCGTTCGCGGTGGGGCTTGCCGGACTCGGAGCGCGTCGCCTGCGGCGGACGCCGAAGACGCGGCGTGGCCGGGAACTCTAGCGGAGGCGGCGGACAGGAGAGGACGGTGTCGCAACGCAAGATGCGAAGACGGCAAATTCCCGCCAGTGGCCGGGCGCGACGGCCGGTACCGGGCGTCGCAGGGTGGCTGATGCTCGCCGGCGGGTTCGTGAGCGCGTGCGCCCCGCTCAATGCCGGGCCGACGGGTCAGAGCGTTGCCGGTTCGGCGTCCGGGAGAAAACTGGCGGCGGACGTCCGCGCACGCGCCTCGAGGGATCGATCCAGACGAATGTCGGTGCTGATCCGTACCACGGGTCCGGTGAGTGAGGCGGAGCGGCAGGCGCTGCGGGAGGCGGGTGTGACGATCGTGCGCACGACCGGGGACATCGTTGCGGCGCGGCTGCGCCCCGAGGCGCTCGGGCGCCTGACGGCGTTGCGGTTCGTGCGCTATGTCGAGCTCGCCAAGGCGCTGCCGCCGGCCTGCGGGGAGAGCCCCTGCGGGGAGAGCCCATGAGCCGGCGTGGCCTCGCGGGCGTGCTGCTCGGTGTGTGGGCCACGCTGGCGTGCGGCTCGGCCGGTGCGCAGGGCATGCGGCTGGCGCCGCTTGCGACGCTGCTGCTGCGCGAGCAAAGCCGGCCGACGGTCATGGGTGCGTTGGCCAACAAGGGCATGGTGCGCCCGGCGACGGCGACTCAGCCGGCAGGAGTGTCGGCGTCTGTGCGCTTCATGGGCAGCACGCCGGATGTCGCCGCGGTCGGCGGGCATGTGCTGTGGACCTCCGGCGACGTGGCGGGCATCGAGGTGCCGGTCAGTGAGCTCGCGAATCTCGCGCAGCTGCCGGGCGTGCGCTACGTGGAGCCCGCGGTGGCGCTGCGGCCGCAGCTCGACGTGGCGGTGGCGGCGACCGGCGCGGATCTGGTGCGCAGCGGCACGCCGCCGGACTGGCGCGGGGATACCGGTCGGAACGTGCTGATCGGCATCATCGATACCGGCATCGATCTCAGCCATCAGGATTTCCGTGATCCGCAGGGCGGGACGCGCATCATCGAGCTGTACGACTACACCACCGGCAGCCGCTGCAGCCAGACGCAGATCGATGCCGGGCAGTGTGCCGAGGTGGACACCGTCGGACACGGCACGCAGGTGGCCGGGATCGCCGCCGGCAACGGCGCGGCGACCGGCAACGGCGAGCCGGCCTATCGATACGTGGGCATGGCGCCGCAGGCGAGCCTGCTCGTCGCCAAGGGCGAGTGGACGACGGTGAACCTGCTGCAGGCGATCGCGGATCTGCAGGCCGAAGCCAGTGCGCTCGGACGGCCCCTGGTGATCAATCTCAGCCTCGGCACGGAAATCGGCCCGCACGACGGCACCGATAACGCCGACCGGGCGCTCGACAACGCCTCCGGGCCGGGTCGCCTCATCGTCATCGCCGCCGGGAACCACGCCGATGACGCCACGCATGCGTCCGGAACCGTTCCGGCCGGCGGCTCGGTGCTCACCGGCGCGCAGGTGCCGGTGGCCACGGACCTCACGTTGATCGACATCTGGTACGCCGGTACCGATCAGCTTGCCGTCGAGGTCAGCAACGGCAGCGGCTGCGATTCGGGCGTGATCGCCGCGCCGGTGAGCGAGGCGTCGACCCAGAGCGCATTCTGCAGCGGGCGGGCCACCATCGTCTCGGGTAACGTCAATCCGCTGAACGGCGATCGGGAGATCCTCATCAGCCTGTCGGCGACCGCCGATGCGCCATTCGCCTCCTCCGGCTGGCAGATCACGCTCACCGGCACCGTGGTGGCCAACGGGCGATTCGATGCCTGGACCGACGGCTCGAGCAGCGGCGCGCGTTTCACCAGCAACCTGGATGCGACCGACACGCTGAGCGATCTGGCCACCGCCAGCGCGCCGATCACCGTGGCGGCCTACAACACGCGCAACACCTGGGAGAGTCTCGCCGGACCGATCTCGGCGGTCACCTCCAACCCCCTGGGACAGATTGCCTACTTCAGCAGCGCCGGGCCGCGCCGCGCCTGCTCGCTCGGACTCGAGTGCCCGGCGGTGCGCAAACCGGAGATCACCGCCCCCGGAGCCTGGATCGCCGCGGCCTATTCGGCGCAGACGGTCTGGCCGGAGGGCACCTGCATCGACTGTTACCTCGATCTCGACGGCGTGCACAGTTTCCGCCAGGGCACGAGCATGGCCGCACCGATCGTCAGTGGCGCGGTCGCCCTGCTGCTGCAGCTCGCCCCGGCCGCGACACCCGCCGAGATGAAGGACTATCTGGAGCGCTACGCGACCGTGGACGACCCGGTCGGCACGGCCCCCAATGACACCTGGGGTTACGGCAAGCTCAACCTCAAAGCGGCCTTCGACGCCTGGCCGGTGGCGCCCCCGGCGGCGCCGGCCAGCCTCGCCGCCACGGTGAGCGGAACCTCGGCAACGCTGTCCTGGCCCGCCAATGCCGCCTTGGATGTCGACGGCTACGACGTGTATCGGGCGAGCTCGGCGAGCGGCGCGTTCACGCAGATCGGCAGCGTCCCGTACCAGGACACGACGTATACGGATTCCGGTCTGGCGACGGGAACGTATTACTACGCCGTACGCACGCTCGATACCAAAAGTCAGGAGAGCGTGTCGTCGGAGGAAGCCTCCGCCGCCATCACAACCACATCGGGTTCGAGTGTGTCGAGCACCTCAGGCGGCGGTGGCTGCGTGTTCACACCCGGCGAACCGTTCGATCCGACATTGCTGGTGCTGCTCGGCCTGGGTCTGACCGGTGCGGGCGTGCGCGTCCGGCGCGCAGCCCGGCGCGGGCGGACGAGGCAGGACGGCACGCGGCCGGAGGCAAGGCCATGAACATGACGATGTCTGCTGCGACTCGCTGGGCCGGAAGGCTCGCAGCCGTTCTCGCGCTGGTGCTGGGCGGCACGGCCGTCCAGGCGGCCACGATCCAGGTCAATTCCACGGTGGATGCGCCCGCATCGCCGGCGGCGATCACCGCGGGGGTGTGCGACGACGGCCAGGGACAGTGCACCCTGCGTGCCGCGATCCAGCTCGCCGATGCCACGCCGACCGCGAGCACGATCGAGGTGCCCGCCGGAACCTATGTGCTCAGCGTGACCGGGACGGATGAGACACCGGCCCTGGTGAACGGCAGTTACGCCGTGCAGCACACCCCCGATGCCTCCCGGGGAGACCTGAACATCGTGCAGAGCATGAGCATCATCGGGGCAGGCTCGGGCCAGACGCTGATCGGATGGGCGCCGGGCGCGGACCAGGACCGGGTCTTTCACATCGAGGTGCCGAGCTCGGCGCAGAGCAACATCAGCGTGACGCTCCAGGGCATGACGGTCGAAAACGGTTACGTGCCGGCGCCGCAGGTGCTCGACGCCTCGGTGCCGACCGCGGTGATCCGCTTCGCGCGCATGGGCGGCGGCATCGCCATCGGCGCCGGCGCGGAAATCCAGGTCATCGATTCGACCGCGACCGAAGGCGAGGAGGACGAGGGCGGCTGCGGCGGCGGGGGCGGGCACGGCGGCGGCGGCTGCGCCGGTCCGGAGGGTCACGGCGGTCCCGGCGAGAGCGACTCGGGCGCGACGATCCAGATGGTCACGCTGTCGGACCTGAGGGTCGTGAATAATTCCGCCGGCGGCGAGGGTGGCGGCATCTATAACACCGGGCCGATCACGCTCGATCACGTGGTGGTGAGCGGCAACACCAGCGCCGCCAATGGCGGCGGGATCTACAACGACGCGGTGATGCGGATGACCGACAGCGAGATCGGCACGGTCGCGGCGCCGAACAGCGCCGGCAACGGCGGCGGCCTGTTCGAGACCGGCTTTCACACCTCGCAGATCGAGCGCAGCGCGTTCATCGGCAACAGCGCAACCAGCGGCGGCGGCATCGCCGGGCGCCGCATGGTGCTCGAGGTCATCAGCCGCTCGACGATCGCGGACAACACGGCGACCGACGGCGGCGCCGGCATCATGACCAACGGTCGGGTCGATCTCGTCAACGACACCGTGGCCGGCAACACCGTCACCGGCAAGGTGGGCAAGGCGGGCGCCGGGCTGAGCGGCTTCGGACCGGCGAGCGCGCTGCCGGTCGGCGGCGGCGCCAATGCGGCCAATTTCAGCCTGGTCAACACCATAGTGACCGCCAACGTCTACGCGGGCAGTCCCGCGACGCTCCTAGACTGCGGCGGCAAGGGCGAGGGCGACCCGGCCGCGCGCTTC
>JAKAFQ010000340.1 GCA_021817875.1 Pseudomonadota bacterium | reverse complement strand
GCCGGCTTCCGAGGCACGAGCGGGCCAGCGCGACTGTGGCTCCGGGGTGTCAAAGTGTGTCAAAACACCACCAAGCTATGGATTTGACAAGATACGAGCGGCCTGCAAAGCCGCCCACAGCGGTTCGATTCCGCTCCTAGCCTCCAACCTACGGTCGTGACACACCTTTTCGACCTGGCGGATAGTCAGCAGCGCTCGCCGTCCAACCCAACGTTGTTCTTGCGCGCCGAGCGCCTTCCGGATGGTCACTGGATGTTCAAGTTGATTGTATGTGCACCGCTGTCCACCAGCTACGAGGCCGATATGTATGCCCGGGTGTTCGGTCACGGATCCGGGGTAATCGTGGCGCGCGAGCTCCCGGCTGGTGGGGATCGGCCTTCAGCGCAGCGTCAGGGCGAGGATCACGATGAGTAGCGCACCGATTAGCCCCAGGTAGAAGTTCATATCTCCTGATTGGAGCGCCCGCAGCCGTCCGGCGAGTCGCCAGACCGTCCGGCGGATCGGTTCGAACAGCGCTGGGCCGAACACATCCGCCACGTCGTGCTCGAATTTCAACTTGAGAACGAAGTAGGCGGCGGCGCGGTGCTCGCGCGCCGTATCGAGCGTCGGCCGGTAGATAAAACTGTAGAACGTACGCATGGCGTTTGAGAATGTCAGGGAAGTCGTCGCTGAGCGCTGAGGATCTTCAAGCAGTCCTCCGAACCAGACCCGTGCGCGCCGTACGGGATGGCGACGGCCGTTGAGCAGCAGCAATAGCGGCAGGATGGCGAGCAGCGGCATGACGATGATCAGCAGCGAGGGGGAAATGAAGGCGAATTTGTCCGTCAGCGGTACGAGAAGCCAGCCTGTCGTCATCGCCCCGGCGGCGTTGACTCCGAACTCCGCCAGCGTGGCGTTCTCGAGGCCGTGCAGCCAGATGGGCATCCCTACGGCCGAGAAGAGGACCGCTAGGCCGAGGACGAACACCGCCGAGCTGTAGCCCGGTCCGACATGCGGGGCCTGCGGTTTGTGTCCGTCGCCGAGCAGTCCGATACCGAACGCCTTGATGAACGTCGCGAACGCGATTGCTGCCGTCAACGCCATTCCCGCGCCAGCGAGCGCCAGCGTCAATCGGCCACCGAGGGTGGCCAGATGGAAGCCCTGGAACAGGGTCTGGAAGGTGAACCACTCGGTCACGAAGCCGATCTGCGGCGGCATGGCCGCGAGGCTCATCGCCGCAAATAGCGCTCCGAGACCGAAAATGAAGCCCGTCGCGCGCAGCCATCCCCGCTGGGCGAGGCGGTACGTGCCGCCCGCCGCATACACTCCATCGGCACCGAGGAACATCCCACCCTTGGCGAGCGCGTGGCCTGATAGATGCAGCACGGCGACCGTCCAGGCCAGCCCAGCGAGTGCGCTCTCACCCCCCGCCCGAAACAGCAGGCACGCCCCGAGGGTCGTCACCGCGATGGCCGCATTTTCCGCGGTTGAGAAGCCGAGCAGGCGGCGCCAATCATCTTGCTGGAAGGCGTAGAGCGCGGCAAGAATTGAGGTCAGCACGCCGACCGCCGTGACGAGGATTCCCAGGGCAAACAGCCCACCGCCGAGGGCGAGCCAGTCCAAGAGCGCGCGAGAGAGCGCAAAGAAGGCAGCATTGAGCACCACGCCGGAGAGAATCGCGCCCGTGGCGCCGCTGCCGTTGCCGTAAGCGCCGGGAAACCATTCGTAAAAGGGCAACAGGCCGAGCTTGGCGCCGAAGCCGACGAGCGCCAGCAATCCGATCGCAGTGCGCGCACCCGTGGAGAGCGTGTGCGCGCTGAGCGCAAAGCCGTCAAACGCTACCGTGCCACCAGCGTGCTGCGCCAACATCAGCAGCGCGAGGAGGATGGACACGGCCCCGATCTCCAGCAGCGCCAGCATGTAGAGGGTCCGTCGCCCGGCCTTAACTGAGGTCCTCTCGGAGAGGATCATCACCGCGCCGCCCAAGCTCATCAGCTCCCAGGCGATGAGGAAGGCGTAGGCGTCTTGCACGCCGAAAACCCCTAGTGCACCGATCAGAGATAGCGCCGTGCCGACGAGCCAGGCGGGGCGCGCGGGACGGATGGGGCTGCAAAGCGCGATGGCGAGCGCCGCCGGCAGCAGGCCGAATCCCATCAACCAGAGCGCCTCGGGCGAGAAGTGCAGCCGTAGCGCGTGGTCGACCAAAGTGACCGGCACGGTCAGCCAGCCGGCGGCCTGCGGAAGGGTGTCGCAGACCGCCCAGATTCCCGTGGCCGCCCCGAGCGCGATCAGCCATCGGGCCGGGAAGGTCAGCCGCGCCAGCGCACACAGCAGGCCCGCGACCCAGAGCCAGAATGCTGCAATCAACAAGTCAGGCATCAGGGTCTCCCTGCGGTTGCCCGCCAGAGCTCATCTGGCCGCCGTGCACGCGCTGCGGTGCGCGCTGAAGCAGCATCAGCAGCGCATGAATGACCGCCGGTGGGTTGGGCGGGCAGCCTGGCAGGTACACATCCACCGGCAGCAGGTCCTCCAACCCATTGCCGCAGGCATAGCCGCCGCCATTGGATCCTCCCGAGACCGCGCAAGTGCCGCTCGCCATCACGAAGCGCGGCTCCGGCATGGCCTCGTAGGTCTCGAGCAAGGGTCCGCGCATGGCATAGGTCACGGGTCCGGTGACCAGCAGCAAGTCAGCGAAACGCGGAGACGCGGTGAAAAACACTCCGAGTCGATGCAGGTTGTAGTATGGGTTGTTCAGCGCCTGCAGCTCGGACTCGCAGCCGTTGCAGGAGCCGGCATCGACGTGCCGGACGTGCAGACTGCGTCCGAACACGCGCCGGATCTCGCGCTTCAGCTCCGTTCCGTCGGCGGAACTGACGGCTCGCGTCCAGATGAGTTCCTCCCGAGTGCGACTGCCGAACGCCCAGTCGTTCGACGTCGTGAACGCGTCTGTCGGGCACGCTTCGACACACATCTGGCAGACGACGCAGCGCCCGTAGTCGACTTTCACACGTTCCCGGTCTTCCCCGGGAACGAGGCTGATGGCGCCCGGTAGACAACTGTCCGCGCACTCGCGGCAGCCCTCCCGGCATTTCGACGAGTCAAAGCGCGGCATGCCAAGAAAGCCGGCCTGGCCGGGTTCTGTGCCTTCCCCGCGCCAGCGCGTGGTCGCTTTGCCTCGGGTGAGGCCGTACAGTGTCCACAGCGGCATCAGCTTCATGGGCATCGGTGCTCTCCGTCAGCGGTCACATCCGGCCACCGTCAGGCCGAAGCTCGCCTCGTTGATCGAATAGTCCATCATGTTTGTGTCATGCACCGTGTAGGGGAAGACACGCCAGTTTGAGAAGCTGGGCGATTTAATCTTCACCCGAGCGAGCCGCCCTTCGGTATCCAGATGCACAGCGTAGTACGCGGTTCCGCGCGGCGTCTCGGCCCAGCCGAGTCCTTCGCTCTGTGGCGGCGGGTGGCAGTCGGCGCGCAGCGGGCCCTCGGGCAGTCCCTCGAGAACGGCCTGGATGAGAGTGAGGCTGTGCGTGATCTCCTCGATGCGCACTTGCTGGCGAGCGTGGGCGTCGCAGCCGTCACTCACAGCAACGCGCAGAGGTAACTCGCCGTAAGCTCCGTAGGGCTGATCGCGCCGCGGGTCGCGATCGAGTCCCGAGGCCCGCTCCACCGGTCCCGTGGCGCCTTGGTCAAAGGCGAGCCGCCGGCCGAGCATCCCGGTGGTGATCAGCCGGTCGAAGTGGCTGCTGGTAGAGGTCAGCTGGTCCGCGTAGCGCTGGAATTCCTGCTCGATCCGCACGAGATCGGCTGCCAGGCCCGTGAGCCGAGGCTCGCGCCGCAACCCGCCGGGAGCGATGAGACCCCGCAGCAACCGGCTGCCGCTCACCCGGCAGTTCATCTGCTTGGCGCGCTCCTCGAGGTATTTGCCTTGTGCCTCGCCGACCTTGAGGGTCGTCGTGTGACAGAGATGCCCCAGGTAGTGCAGGTGGTTGTAGAGCCGCTCCAGCTCGGCGAGCAGTACGCGCAGCCACTGTGTGCGCCGCGGCACCACGCAGCCCGCGGCCGCCTCCAACGCATGACAGTAAGCCAGCGCATGCGCCACGCTGCCGACCCCGGAGACGCGCTCGGCCAGAAGGGCACCGAGTGTCGGGGGCACTCCTTCGAAGCGTTTCTCCATCCCGCGGTGCTTGAAGAACAGCTGCGGTTGGTAGTGCAGGATCGCCTCACCGATATATAAGAACGCGAGCTGGGTCGACTCCAGCACGTCGGCGCGTACTGGTCCGAAAGGCAGCAGCTGAACGTCCTCGGGTGTCGCCCCGGAGAGCTCAGGCAGGTGCTGTGGGGAGGGTATGTACCTCAAGTGTGGTGCCGGGCCCGGCATCAGGGGTGGCCGCTCTGCGCAAGCACCTGGCAGCAGCACCAGCGGATGCGGCATCGGCTGATCGCGAAAATGCACGCCGCATAGGTCGGTCGTCTCGCGCTCGTACCAGGACAAGAGTGGGGTGACCGGCGCCAGACTGGGTGGGGATTCACCTCCCGGACGGCAGCGCCACAGGTGTGCAGGGTGGCCGCGACCCGGATGCAGCACGTAGCGCAGCTCGGGTGTTTCGGGACCGTCAGGGAACCAAGCATACAGGAATTGCATGCGCGCTCCGGCATCGAGCGCAGCGCGGCAACGTGTCTCGAGCTCCTCCGGAGCGATGTCTTCCATCGTCACCGCCAGGGGCGTCGCGCTCATCGGGCGCCTCCGCCGAGCTGCGACGCGATAACCGAGAAGTAGTGACTGAAGGCGCTCGGCCACCACAGCCCCAGGGCGAGCAGCGGGACAAGCGCCAGCCACATCGGCAGCACGCACCAGATGCGCTCCTCGGGCGCGGGTCGCCACCGTACGGTGGCAGCCTCCGCCTCGGCGCTCTCGCCGAAGTACATGGCGCGGAAGTGGTTGAGAAAGCCGATGAAGATCACCACCAGCAACACCAGCATGACGTACACCGCCCAGGCATTGGGGCCTGCGAGACCGGCGCGCAGAATGGTGAACTCGCTCAGGAACAAGCCGAAGGGCGGAGCACCGGTGATGGCCACAGCCCCGGCCACCCATAGCGCCCCGGCAATGGGCATGGCCACGAGCACGTGGTGGATGCGGCCGATGCGCTTGGAGTGGAACGGATGCAGAGCATCACCCGAGCCGAAGAACATCA
>JAKAFQ010000339.1 GCA_021817875.1 Pseudomonadota bacterium | reverse complement strand
CACGTGCTCGCCCCCGAAGCGCTTCACGCCGAGGCGCTTGGAATGCGATTCGCGGCCGTTCTTGGTACTGCCGCCTGCCTTTTTATGTGCCATGTGGGGTTCCCGATCGAAAGGATCGCTCAGCCGGCGCTGATGCCGGTGACCTTCACCTCGGTGAAGGGCTGGCGATGGGTTTTCTGCCGCAGGTAATGGGCGCGGCGCTTGAACTTCACTACCGAAACCTTGCGGCCCTTGCCGTGGCGGACCACGGTGGCCGTGACCTTTCCGCCCGCGACGAGCGGCTTGCCGAGCTTGACCTCGGCGCCCTCCCCGACGAGCAGCACGCGGTCGAATTCGACCGTGGTGCCGGGCTCGGCATCCAGTTTCTCGATGCGCAGCACCCCGTCCTGGGTCACGCGATACTGCTTTCCACCGGTGGCAATCACTGCGTACATAGGTAGGCTGGAAACGAGGGTCTTGACGAAAGGGCCGGCATTCTACTGAGCAGCCTCTCCCGGGTCAAACGCCGCGACATTAAAGCGTGCGGCGCACGGTCCGGTCGGCTACGATGCACGGCTGGAGCGAGAAACCTCTGAAGCCCCCCACGTGCTCGCGGCACCCCGTCAATCCCCCGTCACCCGGCCCCCCTCTTCCATGACTCTGGAAGAAATACGTGCGCTCGTCGCTGCGGATCTCGTTGCCGTCGACGAGGTCATCCGCCAGCGCCTGAAGAGCGTCGTCCCTCTGGTGGACCAGGTCGCCGATCACATCATCGCCGGGGGTGGCAAGCGGCTGCGCCCGCTGCTGGTGGTGCTGGCCGGCCGGGCATGCGGGCACCTGCCGACGCACATCGAGGCGGCCGCCTTCATCGAGTTCATCCACACGGCCACGCTGCTGCACGACGACGTGGTCGATGGCTCATCGCTGCGGCGCGGCCGCTACACCGCCAATGAGGTCTTCGGCAACCAGGCGAGCGTCCTGGTCGGGGACTTCGTGTACTCGCGCGCGTTCCAGATGATGGCCTCGCTCGCCTCACAGCCGGTCATGGAGATCATGGCCTCGGCGACCAATGTGATCGCAGAGGGCGAGGTCATGCAGCTGATGAACGCCCACGACCCGGACACCACCGAGCGACGCTACCTCGAGGTCATCTACCGCAAGACGGCCAAGCTGTTCGAAGCCGGCGCCGAGGTGGCCGCGGTGCTCGCCGGCGGGCCACCGCCGTTGCGGACGGCACTCGCCGCCTATGGACGGCACCTCGGCACCGCCTACCAGCTGGTGGACGACGTCCTCGACTACCGGTCGAACCCGGCCGAGCGGGGCAAGAACCTCGGGGATGACCTGGCCGAAGGCAAGCCGACCCTGCCGCTGATCCATGCCCTGCGGCATGGGAATGAGGCGCAGCGTGCCGCCATCCGCGGCGCCATCGAGCATGGCAGCGCCCAGCTCGAGCCGATCATCACCGCCATCGAGTCGACCGGCGGCCTCGACTACGCGGCACGCCTCGCCCGGGAATCGAGCAGCCGGGCCCTCGATTGCCTCGACGCCCTGCCCGAGACTCCGTACAAGAATGGTCTCGCGGCCCTGGCCCGTTTTGCGGTGGATCACACCACCTAGAGGCCCGTTGCCGTCCAGGGCGCTCACCGGCATTGAAGCCCCCGGGGCGCTCCAGTACACTGCGCGGCCCGTCCCGCACGCCGCCACCGGCCCGGGTCCGCGGGTCCGGCCATCTCGGGGTGTAGCTCAGCCTGGTAGAGCACTACGTTCGGGACGTAGGTGTCGCAGGTTCAAATCCTGTCACCCCGACCAATAAATCAAAAGCTTACGTTCATAATCTGAATCCCCAGGGTCACGTCCGCCTTGCGGGGACTCGCTGGGGACTCACTTCGCAGCCGAGCCTGATTGGTTTCCCCAGAGTGACTCTGACTCTGGCGAACCAACGGGAGCAAAGTCCTTTCCACCGCAATCCATGTGACAGCTGCTTACCCACCGGAACTCCAGAGCACGCTACACGACGGTCGACGTCTGGCCGCGCTTCGCAATACTTTGGCGATCTTCCAGGGAAGTCATTCGTCCCCGCTCTCTTGGAAGATCGCCTGCAGTTTTTTTCTCAGCACCAGCAGCGCCGTGGTCTCCGCTAGCGCCTTCTCCTTGCGTCGTAAATCCTTCTCCAGCTCCTTGATCCGCCGACGATCCGCGCGCGTCTCCTGCGCCGTCGCCCGCGCTTCCTCGGGCTGCGCCAGCGCCGCCATCGCGCTCTCCCGCCATTGCGCCAGGTCCGAGGGGGAAACCCCTTTCTCGCGGCACCAGGCACTGCGCTGCGCCTCGTCCCGCGGCCAGGCGAATGTCGCCCGTTCCACCCGCTTGGTCGCGAGCCAAAACCCGCTCCCATCCCAGAGCAGGCAGCGCACGCGGTTGCGTCGGCCATTGCAGAACACAATCAGCGCTCCGGTCAGCAGGTCAAGGCGCATCGCCTTGCTCACCAGGCCGCGGCAGGGCATCAATCCCGAGCCGCCCATCCGTCACCCCAGTGCGCAGGAAAACTCGCGTCTGCTCGCTCAGCCAAAACATGCGTGCAGCTCCTTCAGCAGCGACCCCACCCAGCGCACGTCCGCGCCCGAGCCGGCGCGCACCTCGAGCCCGCTCGGCAAGCGGATACTCACCGTGTCGCGCGCATCGCTCGGCGCCGCCCCGACGGGCATCTGCCCGCCAAGCCCACTGGGCAGCTCCACGATCGCCGGCGCCACCGTGCTCGTTCCACGGCGTCGGGCTTGCCGCAGCCAATAGGTCAACGTGGACAGCGCCAGCTCATGGCGCTCGCAGAACCGGCGCTGGCTCAGACCACTGCGGCCATACAGCTCCAGCAGTCGCGCGCGCTCCGCAGCGCTGCGTTTGCGCTGCCGCGCCGGCTGCCTTCGAGCCCTCCCACACGGGGATCGAGAGAAAATCGCTTTCGTACCCATCGCGCAGATACCTCCGTCGGTAAACTGCGCGTTCATCTATCAGCCTGCCGCTCTGGCCTCCAGGCAGTACCCGGTGGGACGCGTTCGCAGGAACAGCACAAATCGCCGCCTCGAAATTTCCAGTATCCACTAAAGGCGGCTGAGCGCTCTGGAGTGCTGCTGAAGCAGAGTCGTCGCCCGCGCAGGTCGACGGAGATTGCACCCGGCTTTCCATAAAATGGAATCTACATTTCCATTTTATGGAACTCTTGGATATAATCGCGGTCCATGATCGTCATCGGTACCGACGTCGTGGAACGCTATTTCGCGGCGCGGGCCGGCCACCGTGGGATAAAGGCGGCGCGGGCGCAGTACGATGCCTGGAGGGCCATCGTAGAGAAGGCGCAATGGAAAAGGCCGGAGGACGTGAAGAAGGCTCACCCGAAGGCAAGCATTCTGAAGGGCAGCCGGGCGGTGTTCGACATCAAAGGGAACGACTATCGGCTGATTGCCATCGTGCAGTACGCCCACGGCGTGCTGATGATCCGGTTTTTTGGATCGCATGAGGACTACGACAAGATTGATGCGGAGAGCGTGTAATGAAGACCACATTGATCGTCATTCAAAACGACGCGGATCACGCTCAGGCCAAGGCACTGATCGCGAAGCTGATGGACTCGAAAGATCCGGCGGACCAGGCCCGCATGGTGGCTCAGGCGTGCCTGGCAGAAACTTATGAGCGTTCTCGATGGCCGCGGCGCGTGCCGTCGCTGCCCGATCTTCTCACCTATCTGATGGATCAGCACGGACTCTCGCGTGGCGACCTCATCCCTCTTTTGGGAACGGCCAGCCGGGTCAGCGAGGTTTTGACCGGCAAACGCGAGCTGAGCATGACGATGGTGCGCAAGCTCCGGGAGCGGTTTCATATTCCCGCGGACCTGCTCATCCCGCCACTGAGGTCGCCCGGAATCGCGGCGTGACCGTCGCGCGTTTCGGCAGCGTGGCGAGGCTTCCCAGATCATCTCACGCGAACCCGAATGGGGATCGCAGGAACAGCGTGTAGCGCCTCACCCCGACCATCAACTCGAAGGGCGCCGGAAATGGCAACGAAGGTTCCGGCTTGTTTTGGCGGTTTCGGCCGGGATATGCCGGACGGCAACCGTTCAGGCACGCGGAACCCGGGACGTGTCCATCGTGTCTTTCCGGCAAGGATGCGTGACCGGCAACGGCGGAGGTCGGTAGCGTTGCGAGCACGCCCATTCCGGGCGACGGGAGCAACGCATGAGCAGAACCGAGAGCGATCAGCCCGCGGATTTGAGCCGGCTCCGGCGGCGGCTGGATGAGTATCGGCGGGGCGGCAGTCGCGGTAAGGCGCTGCCGGGGTGGGTGTGGGCGGCCGCGGGGAGGCTGGCGCGGCGGCATGGAGTGTATCGGACGGCACGGGGACTGGGTCTGGAGTACAACAAGCTCAAGCGCGCCAGCGGTGAGCCGGCGGTCGTAGCGGCGACCGAGGACGGTCCGCGACGCCGCGCAGCGGCAGTGAAGTTCCTCGATCTGATCCCGGCGTTGCCGCCCGCCGGCACGGTGTGCCGGCTGCGGCTTGCGGGGCCTGCCGGGCAGCATCTTGAACTCGAGATGGCCGCTGGGGCTGCCAAGGAGATGGTGCTCGAGTTGTGTCGCGAGGGCTGGGGAACACAGCCGTGATCCAGATCACTCCGCAGATGCGGGTGCTGGTGGCGATCGAGCCGGTGGATTTCCGCATGGGGATCGACGGGTTGAGTCAGGTATGCCGCGCCGTACTGTTATCCGACCCACTGTCAGGCACGGTCTTTGTGTTCCGTTCGCGCTCGGCGAAAGCTATAAAACTCCTGGTTTACGACGGCCAGGGGTTTTGGCTGGCGCAAAAACGCATGTCGGCGGGCCGTTTCCGGTACTGGCCGACGGCAACCGATGCGGTGAGCCGGCGCCTTGCAGCGCACGAGTTCACCGCCCTGATCTGGGGCGGGGACCCGCAGCGCGCTCAGGCGGCGCCGATGTGGCGTCGCATTGGGTTCGATCCTCCTGGCAGAGAGGCCCCTTGAGCCTGATCGCTTAACCTGGCGGGCCTCGCGAGAGACTCGCCAGCCTCTCCCGGTAATTCCACGGCATCCACTGCCCGGGCCGCTCGGCCGCCTCGCTCGCATGGCGCGAGAGCGCCACCAGATAATCGAACACATCGACGCCTGCGAGCTCGGCGGTGTGGATCAGGCTCATGAAGATGTCTCCG
>JAKAFQ010000338.1 GCA_021817875.1 Pseudomonadota bacterium | reverse complement strand
GGGCCGGCGCCGGTCCCGGCTACGACATCGAGATGAGCCGCATGATTCCCATGCGGGATGGCGTGAAGCTCGAAGCTTGGATCTTCAAGCCGGCGCACCTCGTGGCGAAGGCGCCCGCGGTTCTCGAGCTGACGCAGTACGGCATCGACGGCAGCAACCCGGGCAGCCCCGAGGACTTCAAGACGTTCGTCGAGCGCGGTTACGTGTTCGTGCAGGTGGAGGTGCGCGGACGCGGTCGCTCCGGCGGCAACAAAAGCGGCGACCTCGGGCTTCAGGTCGGCCGCGACGGCTACGATACCGTCGAGTGGATCGCTCATCGACCCTGGAGCGACGGGCACGTGTTCATGTACGGCGGCTCCTTCTTCGGGATGACGCAGTGGCACACCGCCGCGCAGCTCCCCCCTCACCTCTCCGGCATTGCGCCCTACGTCCCGATCTATCCGGGCTGGGACGTGCCCAACACCAACGGGATCCCGCAAGCCTGGTCGGCGGTCATCCTGGGGTACGTATCGGGTCGGATGCTAAACAGCGATTTCGTCCGAAGCGACTACTGGCGGGAGAAGATGCTGGAGCATTACGCCCGGCAGGAACCCTTCAGCACGCTCGACGACGACATCGGCATCGCCCAAGACGACTGGTGGATGCAGGACAGCCGCGGCCGCAGGCTGTCGTTCATGAAGATGTGGCTCGATCACGTGGGCGACAAGGCCTTCAACCTCGCCGCCCAGCCGACGCGCGCCCAGTTGGCCCGGATGAGCTTCCCGGTGCTCACTGCCACGGGCTTCTACGACGACGATCAGCCGGGCACGCTGCACTACTATCGACGGTTTCTCGAATACGCCTCGCCCGCCGAGGCCTCCCGCATTCTGCTGCTCATCGGACCCTGGGACCACATCGGCACGCAGCATCCGCGCAAGGTGATCGAAGGACTCGCCATTCCGGACTCCGCCGTGATCGACATGAACCGGCTGCATGCGGACTGGTACGACTGGGTGCTCGGCCGCGGGCCCCGACCCGCGCTCCTGCGCGATCGGGTGACGTACTACATGATGGGCGCGAACGAGTGGCGCTACGCCCACTCGCTGAGCGGCGCCTCGTCCGGCCACAGCCTGTCGCTCTATCTGGAAGACCGCCTCGGCACGCCCAGGGATGTCTTTCACTCCGGCTCGCTGGTGCCGTCGAGGCCCGGCAAGGAGCCGCCGGCGACGATCGTCGATGATCCGCGCACCCTGCCCGAGCTCGCGGTCGCGCGATACGCGGCCGGCGAGAACCTGCACAGTCGATTTCGAGCCTACGAGAAGGGTGCGCTGGTGTTTCATTCCGCGCCGCTGCCGCAGGCTGTGGAAGTGGCCGGACAGATGCGCCTCGACCTGATCGTGCAGTCCGATGCCCCGGATTTCGATCTCTGGGCCCAGGTGCAGATGATCCGACCCGATGGCTCCGCCATCACGCTCGGCCAGGACATCCGCCGCGCCCGCTTCCGCAACGGATTCTTCAAGCAGGAACTCCTGAAGCCCGATCAGGTGGTCACCCTTCCGTTCGTGTTCCATTGGCTGGCATGGCGCATACCGGCCGGCACGCGCATCCGGTTGGTCGTGATGCCGCTCAATTCCCCCTACTACCAGAAGAACTACAATACGGGCGGTCGCATTGGCTACGAGAACCCGCACGACGCGCGCGTCGCGCACATCCGGCTGTTCCACGACTCGAAGCGCGCCAGCGTACTCCTGCTGCCGCTCGCCGCCGCGAGCTCGCGTTAGCCGCCGCTCAACCGCCCGCTGCGATCACCGCGCCGACCACCACCAGGAACACGACGAATACGCGCTTCAGCGCGACGTCCGTCGAGCGGTCTTATGCTGCAAGAGTGCCGGAACCTGCTTGATGCCGAGATTGTAGGCCTCGAATCCCCAAACGTCCGCCGATTGCGCGATCTGCTTGTCGAGCGGCATGTAGATGTGACTGGTCGCACCCGTCGTATGCAGCAGGATCGGGTTGGGGCACGCCTGCGATCGCTGCATCGCGGCGGTGAACTTGAACTCGTGCATCGGCACTACGCGGTCGTCGTCCCAAGAGGTCGTGATCAGCGTCGGCGGATAACAGGTGCCCGGCTTGATGTTCTGTAAGGGCGAATAAGCGCACAACCACTTGAACCCCCGACACGCGGATTTCCAGGCCGGGTCTAAAATCACCATACGCCAATGAATTTAATGGATATTTTGTTGTATGCCTGTGGAATATTTCGGCGGATTACGCAGGGATAAGCCCCGGATTCGCATACGTACGACCGGGAAATATTCCACAGAACCGCAGCGCCGAGATCCGACATCATCGTCATGCGGATCTACGCCTTCCCGGTGATCCGTGACCGGCGCCCTTCTGCGATAATGCGGTCTGACCCCAAAAGCCTCAACGGCGGACTTAGCGGAAATGGACATGCAATGGACATAGAGGCTCTCGAACGCGAAGCGCTGAAGCTTTCTGCCGAAGACCGAGCACGACTTGCTCGAGAATTGCTCGACAGTCTCGACGATCTGTCTGCGGAGGAGAGCGAGCGCCTGTGGCTGGAGGAAGCCGATCGCCGCGCAGCGCAGATTGACGCCGGTGAAGTTGAGTTGATCCCAGCCGACGAAGTCGACCAGAAGGCCAGCGCGCTGTTACGATGAATTACCGCTTCCATCCGGCAGCGGCAACGGAACACCTCGAACTGATCGCCTTCTACGAAGCCCGGCAAGCGGGCCTCGGCGCTCGCTATCGCGAGCATTTTCTCAACACGATCCGCAACGTCTGCGAGCGGCCGGCACGATACCCGATCGAACGTCAACCGGACATCCGGCGCGTGCGGCTGCGCGTGTTTCCGCTGACGATCATCTACCGGGAGCGGGATGCCATGATTCAGGTGCTCGCGGTGGCGCATTACCGCCGCAGGTCTGGCTATTGGTTGGGTCGGGCAACGCGTTCGTCATCATAGCAGCGTGACGATGCCTGAACCGTGCAGCGCGAATTCAAGCGCTGCGCGAATCGCTCGCCGTGGTGCGCTTCGCGGACGCAGCGTTCACCAAGGGCGGGGACTTTTCGGTGGCGAGCCGCAGCCCGCTTCGCACGGTTGATCGGCCTTTCCGAGGACTGAGAATACCGCCCCTTCCTTGCATCGTGCCTCGACCGCGAGAATCGTTCGCCGGAGATTCAGGCGCGCCACACGAATAGAAGTCGCTGTTGACGGAGCAAGGGTTGTTGTGGGATGTTTAGTCAACGCGGCGTAACCGACGCCGAACTCCGACAGATCCACCCCGCGGGATCCCTCGAATGGAGCAAAGGGGAGCAGACTCCTCCGGCGTGGCTCGTCGTGCGTTTCTTCGCAGCGCAGCCGAGGGCGGGGCCGAGGCAGCGCTGAGCGAGGAAAAGCGATGACTGCCCACCGAGATCTCAAAAGAATCATCCGCGAGCGCCAGCAGAAGACCGGCGAGTCTTATACTGCGGCGCGCGTCCATGTGATGCGCGAGCGCGCAGCCGTGCCGGGTCACGACGACCCGGGACCCGTCGCCGAGGAACCCTCGCGGCTCGATGCGGCCGTGCTGAAAATGAACCAGCGGTCGGCCCGGGTGCGTGTGCTCTGCGAAGCCGGCGAGGTCACGTTCCGATCCCGGGACATGTGGCGGGTCCTGCCGGGGCAAATCGTGACGCTGGTGATCGAGAAGCGTTGGGCCTGGAAGGACGATGCTTACGCGAGTGGATCGATCGAGAATCCCCGCATCGCGGTAGACCAGCTGGCTCTCGAGCCACTGCCTCTGCGCGACGACGGACTCATCGACCTGCGCGCCACTGATCTGCCCTATCGCGGAAAGGACGGGTACGCCCCGCTCTGGCGCAAGCTGACCGCGAGGCCACGTCCCAGCGTCATCATGGATCCGATCGCCTGGGGGCAATTTCCCGGCCTCGATGACGAGGAGGAGAATCCCACCTGCGAAGCGGCCGAGCTCGTGCAGGCAGGCCAGAACGCGGAAGCCTACGAGCTGCTCATGGATGCCTTGGGCACCGATCTTCGTTGTCTCGACGCTCACGCGCACCTCGGCAACCTTGAGTTCGATCATTCACCCAAGCGCGCAATCCTCCACTACGAGATCGGGCTGCGGATTGGGGAACTTTGGCTGCCGCCGGACTTCGATGGCGTGCTTCTCTGGGGCCACATCTACAACCGCCCATTTCTCAGATGCCTGCACGGATATGCTCTGTGCCTGTGGCGCCTGGGGCAATTGCGGGAAGCCCAGCAGGCCTTTGAGCGCCTCTTGTCGCTCAATCCGAGCGACAATCAAGGCGCGCGATTCTGTTGGGATGAGGTTTGCCATGGCCGAGACTGGGAAGAGGATCAGGATCAAGAAGCCGTGGGTCACACATGAGCCCGAAGGCCCCGAGCGGCGGCGCTCCACGCAGCCTCATGACCGCTCTCGCAGAGAGGAACGATGATGGGGATAAATGATGACCACCCCACTCGATGAGATCACCAAGTCCCTCGGCCGGATAGGCACCGGCGGCACGTTCACGACGCGGGCGACGCGCAGCCCGAAAGATCTGCAGTTGGAGGTCAAGGGCGTCGGACGGGTGACTCTGCCCGTGAGTCCCGCGACTGCACGGAAATTGTGCGGCGTCGCCCGGCCGGCCCACCATGGCTACAAGGAGGAGACGCGTCTTGACCGCAAGGTGCGGGACACTTGGGAGATTCCCGCGAAGCGACTGGACCTCGATGAGCGCCGATGGGCGAATACCCTCACCCCGCAGCTCGAGCGGATCCGCCGGGATCTGGGTCTGCCACAAAAATGCCGCCTGCGGGCCGAGCTGCACAACCTGCTGATCTACGGGCCCGGCCAATTCTTCGCCCCGCACCGTGACTCGGAGAAGACCGACGACATGTTGGGCACACTGGTCGTGGTCCTGCCTTCGCGGGTGACGGGTGGCGAGCTGGTGATCGAGCACCGAGGCGAACGAAAGACGGTGCGAGCCTCAGCGCGGCAGCTCACCCTCACCGCCTTCTATGCGGACTGTTATCACGAGGTGCGCCCGGTCCGCACCGGGTACCGCCTCGCCCTTTCCTACAACCTGATCGCCGAAGGGACGACGGACGCCGCCGTGCTGAAGTCGGTCGGAGCACTGAGCGCGAGCGTGTGCCGTTTCTTCGAGACGCCGGTGGCCGCTT
>JAKAFQ010000337.1 GCA_021817875.1 Pseudomonadota bacterium | reverse complement strand
CGCGAGGCTCATCAGCGAGACCCAGGCGGTGAACTTGCTCCACTCTCTCGCGACGATGTCGTCCACGGCGCAGGACCGGATGCCCGCGGCATCGATCAGGGCCGCGATCCGCGTCGCGCGTCCGGCACCGCCGGTGAGTTCCCCGAGCGGCAGGCTGACGTTGCGCGTGAACAGGACTTCGCCCGATGCCAGCAGCTCGCCGCTGGTATCCGCGAGGGCGCCCAGCACATGCTCTGCCCCGAAAATCCGCGCCAGCAGCTCGTCTTTCAGGACGCCGTTCTGAACGGAGAACGCCACACCCACCTCGAGGTGCCGCAGGCGCTCGAGCGCAGACTCGGTGCCGGGGGTTTTCGTTGCCACGATGAGTACATCCGTCGCCCGCAGCTCGGCGGGATCGGTGATCACTGGAACGCGGGTCGAGATGCGGGCCAGTCCGCTGATCCGCAGCCCCTGCTCTTGGAGGATCCTGGCGCGCTCGCCGCGGGCCAGCACGACCACGGAATGCCCGGCCGCCGCCAGATGCGCAGCGAGGATGGAGCCCAGGGCCCCGGGTCCGAGGATGGCGAATTCGGTTCGAGCCCTGTTCGGCGTATCCATCGAGGCCATTGTAGCCGATGGCTTGCGCGCTCAATCCGTCATGCGGTGTTTCCTCGGAACGGCCTGGGTTTGCGCCTGCCCGTCGAGACCGGCGGGCGCCGCTCCGGGGCGAGCCGCCTGCGCGCTTCGCCGGGTGGACAGCCCCGGGATGGGGCCGCGGTGCCCTAGGCCATTGGCGGGCAGTCGCGCAAGTCTTGTTGTCCGACGGCCGTTTGCGCATAGTGCCGCTCCCGTTCGACCTTCCTGGTTCCCGATGGTCCCGATCGAATCCCGTATCGCGGCGGAGCTCGCCGCCAGACCTCAGCAGGTGATTGCCGCTGTCGCGCTGCTCGATGGCGGCGCCACGGTCCCCTTCATTGCGCGCTACCGCAAGGAAGCGACCGGTGGACTCGACGATGCGCAGCTGCGCACGCTGCAGGAACGGCTGGCCTACCTGCGCGAGCTCGAGGAGCGCCGCGCGGCAATCCTCAAGAGCATCGAGGAACAGGCGAAACTGACCCCGGAGCTGCGCCAGAGCATCGAATCGGCCGACAGCAAGCAGCGGCTCGAGGACCTGTACCTGCCGTACCGGCCCAAGCGCCGGACAAAGGGACAGATCGCCCGCGAGGCGGGTCTGGACGTGCTGGCGGCGGCGCTGCTCGCCGACCCGCGTCTCGACCCGCAGGCCGAAGCGGCCCAGTACCTCAAAGCGCCGTTCGCCACCGAGCACGGCGAGAACCCCGGCGTGGCCGACGTCAAGGCGGCGCTCGACGGCGCGCGGCAGGTGCTGATGGAGGAGTTCGCCGAGGATGCGGCGCTGGCCGGGGAGCTGCGGGAGTACCTGCGGGACACTGCCTGGCTCATCTCCCGCGTGGAAGCGGGCAAGGAGGAGGCTGGCGTGAAGTTCCGGGATTATTTCGATTACCGCGAACCCCTCAAGGCGATTCCGTCGCACCGCGCGCTGGCGCTGTTGCGCGGGCGCAGGGAGGAGATCCTGCAGCTCACCCTGAAACTGCCCGAGGAGATCGAAGCGCTCGCGCCGGCCTCGAGCGAAACGCTCAACCCCTGCGAGCGCAAGATCGCCGCGCATTTCCAGGTGTCGAACCAGGGGCGCCCCGGCGATGCCTGGCTGTCGCAGACGGTGCGCTGGACGTGGCAGGTGAAGCTGGCGTGGCGCCTCGAGGGGGAGCTGCTCTCGGAGCTGCGCGCGCAGGCGGAGGAAGAAGCAATCAGTGTCTTCGCGCGCAATCTCCATGACCTGCTGCTGGCCGCTCCCGCCGGTCCGCGCTGTACCATGGGACTCGATCCGGGTCTGCGGACCGGGGTCAAGGTCGCCGTGGTCGACCGCACCGGCAAAGTGTTGGAGACCGCAACCATCTACCCCCACGCCCCGCGCAATGACTGGGAGGGATCGTTGCATGTGCTGGCCACGCTGGCCAGGACGCATTCGGTCGACCTGATCAGCATCGGCAACGGTACCGCCTCCCGGGAAACGGACCGGCTCGCCGCGGAGCTGATCAAGGGCCGCCCCGAGCTCAAGCTCACCAAGATCGTGGTGTCCGAGGCCGGGGCGTCGGTGTATTCGGCTTCCGAGCTCGCTTCCCACGAGCTGCCCGGGCTCGATGTGAGCCTGCGGGGTGCGGTGTCCATCGGCCGCAGGCTGCAGGATCCGCTGGCCGAGTTGGTCAAGATCGAGCCGAAGTCGATCGGCGTGGGGCAATACCAGCACGACGTCAATCAGACGAAGCTCGCCCGCTCACTGGATGCGGTGGTCGAGGACTGCGTCAACGCCGTGGGAGTCGATGTCAACACCGCTTCTCCTGCGTTGCTTGCGCGGATCTCCGGGCTGTCGGCTTCCCTTGCCGAGGCGATCGTGCGCTATCGCGACGAGAACGGCGCATTTGCGAATCGGGACGGGCTACGTCAGGTGCCGCGGCTCGGCGCCAAGACGTTCGAGCAGGCGGCGGGGTTCCTGCGCGTCAACGGCGGCGAGAACCCGCTCGATCGCTCGGCGGTGCATCCGGAAGCCTATCCGCTCGTCGAGCGCATGCTCGCGGACCTCGGCAGGCCGCTCGCACAGGTGATGGGTGAATCACGCGTGCTCAGGCAGATCGACCCTGCCCGCTACACGGATGCGCGTTTCGGACTCCCGACCGTGCAGGATATTCTGCGCGAGCTCGAGAAGCCGGGCCGTGATCCGCGTCCGGAGTTCAAGACCGCCGTCTTCCAGGAAGGCGTCGAGGACCTGAAGGACGTGGCGCCTGGCATGCTGCTCGAAGGGGTGGTCACGAACGTCACCAATTTCGGGGCGTTCGTCGACATCGGCGTTCACCAGGATGGACTGGTGCACATCTCGATGATGGCGCACCGATTCGTCAAGGACCCGCGCGAGCTGGTGAAAGCCGGTGATGTCGTGAAGGTCAAGGTGCTCGAGGTCGACCTGCAGCGCCGGCGCATCGCGCTCAGCATGAAGCTCGATGAGGCGGCGCGCGGTCCCTCCGGTCAGGCATCGGGGCGTGGGGCGGATCGCGGCCGCACCCCGCCCCCGCATCCCAGGCCGCGTGCGCCTGCGGCCCGAGTCTCCGAGCCGCAGGGACATGGCGTGCTGGCCGAAGCGCTTGTCCGGGCGCTGAAGCGCTGAGGGGCTGCGTTTCCGGACGGCCGGCTGTTATCCTCGGCTGAGCGACGGGCCGCCCGGCACAGGGCCTGTGCAGCCCCCCGTCCTGAGCGCGATCGGTGGCGGGGCGCGGCGGGCGCCGGCCGCCGATCGCTCGCCTGACTGACCGAGGTCGTCTCATGAGCAATACCGAGCGCCGGGCCACGCTGCCGCAGTCCCCCGGGACGCCCTGTCCCGGGCAACCAGTGCTGGAACGTATCGACACGCACCTCGCCCGGGTCGGCCAGTTGCCGATCCATCGGGCCTTGCCCGGACGCCGGCGTCGCACGGTCGGCGCCTGGTGTTTCCTCGATCACATCGGTCCGACGCAACCTGCGGCCGGCGCCGGCCTGCACGTGGGTCCGCACCCGCATATCGGCCTGCAGACCTTCACCTGGATGATCGAAGGGGAGATCCTGCATCGCGACAGCCTCGGCTGTACACAACCGATCCGTCCGGG
Source organism: Pseudomonadota bacterium (assembly GCA_021817875.1). The sequence continues at coordinate 1,508 of JAKAFQ010000337.1, read as the reverse complement.
TGAGGTCAACCTGATGACCGCTGGTCAGGGTATTGCCCACTCCGAAGACGCCGAGTCACCGGGGGCCGGACGGCTGCACGCCGTGCAGTTGTGGATCGCATTGCCCGAGTCGCAGCGTCGGTGTGCACCGGCATTCCAACACTATCCGCACCTGCCGGTGATGCACGAGGGCGGCTTCCGACTGACCGTGCTGGCCGGTAGCCTGTTCGGCGCGCCTGCGCCGACCGAGGTGCACTCTGCGCTCATCGGCCTCGATCTGGCGAGCGATGGCCCTGCGGGCATGGACCTGCCGCTCGAGGCGCGGTTCGAGCATGCCGTTCTCGTGTTGGACGGCGAAGTCCGTGTCGAGGGCGAGACGCTTCCACCCGATATCCTGCTGTATCTCGGCGCGGGGCGCCGGCAGCTGCGGTTGGACAGCCGCGCGGCTGGTCGGTTGATGTTGCTCGGCGGCGAACCGTTCGGTGAGCAGATCCTGCTGTGGTGGAATTTCGTGGCGCGCCGAACGGAGGAAATCCAACAGGCCGTGCATGCCTGGAACCAGCACCGTCATTTCGGCGAGGTTCAGGGCAGTCCCAGTCCGCGCCTCGTCGCGCCGGAATTCAACGGGCTGTCGCTGCGTCCCGGGCAGTCATAACGCGCGGCGAATCGGCGCGCGGAGGTTCGACGGCCAAGGGGAGCGGCCTGGACTGTCCGCGGGCCCGCCGCGCAGTCCGGACCGGCTGTCAGACTGCGCCGGACCCTGCGTCGCTGCGCCGCGACAGCCTGTGTGTGCGGTCCGCCACCTCTGGCATGGCGACGGGCTTGCGCGTATCGTGACATGACAGGACCGACAAGAATCAATGCCAACGTCCCGGCCGGGTCAGATGTAGGAGGTCAACGTGGGGTGGTCAACCGAGCGCAAGACGACCCGACTGAGGCTCGAGGCACAGCTCGCCCGCCTGGGACTGCTCGGCGACATCACGCGCGCCATGGGCGAGCGTCAGGATGTCGACAGCATCTTTCAGGTCGTCATCCGAACCATCGAGGAGCACCTGGAGCTCGATCTCTGCTCGATCTGCCTGTACGAAGCGGGCGACCCGAGGTTGATGGTCGCCCGGGTCGGCGTGCGCAGCGCGCCGCTTGCCCATGCTCTGGCGATGACCGAACAGGTACGGGTCGACATCGACAGCAACGGGCTCTCGCGCTGCGTGGCGGGCGAACTCGTCCATGAGCCCGAGCTGCACGCGTTGCGTTTCCCCTTCCCGCAGCGGCTGGCGCAGGCCGGTCTCGGTTCTCTCGTCGCGGCGCCTCTGCGATTCGAGAGCCGGGTATTCGGCGTGCTGCTCGCCGCCCGGCGCGCGAGCCACAGCTTCAGCAGCGGCGAATGCGAGTTCCTGCGCCAGCTCGGCGAGCACGTGGCGCTCGCCGCCCACCAGGCCCATCTCTACCAGGCGCTGCAGCGGGCATACGAGGATCTCAGGCAGACTCAGCAGGCGGTCCTGCAGCAGGAGCGCTTGCACGCGCTCGGC
>JAKAFQ010000336.1 GCA_021817875.1 Pseudomonadota bacterium | reverse complement strand
CAGGCGGACCATGACAGACCACCACGACGGCCGCGGCGCCGAGCCCGGCGATGAGAACAAGCTGATCGCCGAGCGGCGCGCCAAGCTCGCGGCGCTGCGCAGCGGCGGCCAGGCTTTCCCGAACGACTTCCGGCGCGATGCGCTCGCCGGGGAGCTGCAGCATGCCTTCGGCGAGCGCAGCGGCGAGTGGCTCGAGGCCCATCCGACCCGCGTCACCGTCGGTGGGCGCATGCTGCTCAAGCGCGTGATGGGCAAGGCGAGCTTCGTCAACATCGCCGACCGCACCGGGCAGATTCAGCTGTTCCTGCAGAAGGACGCGCTCGGGGCGCAAGCCTACGAGGCGTTCAAGGGCTGGGACGTGGGCGACATCGTGGGCGCCACGGGGGTGCTGTTTCGCACCCGCACCCAGGAGCTCTCGGTACGGGTCGAGAGTCTGCGCCTCATCGTCAAGTCGCTGCGCCCGCTGCCGGACAAGTGGCATGGTCTTGCCGACGTCGAGACCCGTTACCGGCAACGCTACGTCGATCTGATCGTCAATGAGACCAGTCGCAATGTGTTCCGCACGCGCGCGCGCATCGTGCGCTACCTGCGCGACTTTCTCGACTCGCTCGATTTCATCGAGGTCGAGACGCCGATGATGCAGCCGATCCCGGGCGGGGCGACGGCCCGGCCGTTCGTGACGCACCACAATGCGCTCGACCTCGAGATGTATCTGCGCATCGCCCCGGAGCTGTACCTGAAACGCCTGGTCGTCGGCGGTTTCGAGCGCGTGTACGAAATCAACCGCAACTTCCGCAACGAGGGGCTCTCGACCCAGCACAACCCTGAATTCACCATGCTGGAGCTGTACCTCGCCTACGCCGACTACCGGGATCTGATGGACTGGATCGAGAAGGCGATCCGGGGCCTGGCGGAGAGCCTTCACGGCAGCCAGAGGCTCACCTACCAGGGCCGGCAGTACGACCTGGCGCAACCCTTCCGGCGTCTCACCGTGGAGCAGGCGATCCTCGAGCACAACCCCGGTCTCGACCCGGCGCGGCTGCGCGAGGCGGCGTACCTGCGCGAGGTCTGCGCGACACTCGGGATCGCCGCGCAGCCGCACGACGGTCCGGGCAAGCTGCAGATCGAGATCTTCGAGAAGACCGCCGAGCATACCCTGTTCGATCCGACCTTCGTCTGCGCCTACCCGGCGGAGGTCTCGCCGCTCTCGCGCGCCAACGACGCCGATCCGTTCCTCACCGACCGCTTCGAGCTGTTCATCGCCGGCCGAGAGCTCGCCAACGGCTTCTCGGAGCTCAATGATCCGGAGGACCAGGCGGCGCGCTTTCGCGCCCAGGTGGCCCGCAAGGACCGCGGCGACGAGGAAGCGATGTTCTACGACGCCGACTACGTGCGCGCGCTGGAGTACGGCATGCCGCCCGCCGCCGGCCTGGGTGTGGGGATCGATCGGCTGGTGATGTTCTTCACCGACTCGCCGTCGATCCGCGATGTGATCCTCTTCCCGCACCTGCGCCCGGAGGCTCCCTGAGCCGGTGCGTGTCGCGCGCGGGGCGAAGCCGTGATCGGTGTTTTTGACTCCGGCGTCGGCGGCCTCACGGTGCTCAAGGCGCTCGTCGCCGAGCTGCCGTCGGAGGACTTCGTCTACCTCGGTGACACCGCCCGCCTGCCCTACGGCACCAAGAGCGCCGGCACCGTGGTGCGCTATGCGCTGCAGGCGGCCGAAGCGCTCCGCGCCTACCGGATCGAATGCCTGGTGGTCGCGTGCAACACCGCCTCGGCGGTGAGTCTGCCGGCGGTGCGCGAGCGGATCGCCGATGTGCCGGTGATCGGGGTGATCGAGCCCGGCGCCGAGGCGGCGTGCGCGGCCTCGCGCTCCGGGCGCATCGCGGTGATCGCCACCGAGGGCACGGTCCGCGGCCAGGCGTACCGCCAGGCGATCCTGCGCCGCCGGGCCGAGGCGCAGGTCATCGCCGTGCCGACACCGCTGTTCGTGGCGCTCGCCGAGGAGGGCTTGTGCGAGGGGCCGATCGCCGAGGCGATCGCACACCATTACCTCGATCCGCTGTTCGCGGCCTCGCCCGCACCGCCCGACACCCTGGTGTTGGGATGCACCCACTTCCCGATGCTGGCCGACGCGATCCGGGTCGCGGCCGGAGCGGCGGCGGTCATCGTCGATTCCGCGCAGACCACGGCCCGCCACGTGCGCCAGACCCTGCGCGGCGCGGCAGTGCGCCGCAGCGGCCCGCCGGGCCGCCTCAGACTGCTCGCGACCGACGCGCCGCAGCGCTTCGCGCGCATCGGGGCACGCTTTCTCGAGCGGCCCATCGAGCCGCATGAAGTCGAGTTGATCGATCTGTAGCGCCGCGCACGGCGGTGTGCCGGATCCGGCCGCCGGTCGCCGGGCGGGCGCGGCTCACTCGGGCAGCGGATAGGGCAGCGGCAGGGACTCGGCGTCCACCGGCCTCGCGGACTCGGCGGGTGCGGCGGATTCGGCCGGCGCATCCGCCAGGCGCGCGACCGCCAGGAATTCGCAGCGCCCGTCCGCGAGCCGTGCCGCCTCGATCACGGTGAATGTCCGCCCGTCGGGCAGCACGCCGGTCTCGCCCGGGGCGAGCGCCTGCGGGCCGCGCGTGCGAAACCGCTGCAGCCGGCGCTTGACCCGGCCGCGGTAGTGGGCGCGGGCGATCACCTCCTGACCGGTGTAACAGCCTTTGTCGAAGGCGATCGCGCCGATCGCATCGAGATTCAACATCTGCGCGACGAACTGTTCCGAGGTTGGCGCGTAGACCTGGGGCAGGCCGGCGCGCACCTCGAGTTCGCGCCAGTGCTCGCGGTCCGCGGGCACGGTCGGCGGCAACAGCGGCTCGGCGGTATCCGGCCAGATCGCGATCCATCTGCCCGGGTCGCCGCCGAGACACACGACGGTCGTGTCGGCGAAGCGCCGCTGCGTGTCGGTCGGCCAGGGCAGTGCGCCCGGCTCGGCGGACGGCTCGCCGATCAGCCCCGCGAACCGCCAGTGCGCCGAGGCGTCGGTGAGTGTCACTTTCGAGCGCAGCACGTATTTCGAGAGCCGCTGCTGCAGCGGCGCGACCCGTTCGCGCGGCATGATCGCCAGCAGGTCGTTCGCCTCGAGGTACACCAGTCTCAGCAACGCGATGGTGCGGCCCTGCGGAGTGTGAAAGCCGGCGAGCACCGAGCGTCCGGGCGCAACACGCAGCACGTCGTTCGAGAGCTGTCCCTGCAGAAACCGCCCGGTATCGGCGCCCTGCAGGCGCAGCGCCCCGAGGTCATCGAGTTCGCAGCGAAGAAAATCCTGGCGCATACGTATGACTATTGCCTCCGCAACTGACAATTGACGGTACGCCGGCCGGCCCGTGCGGTCAGCGCCGTGGCGGCCGCAGGCGAATTGTGTCAGACTTGACACACATGCCGCACGATTCGAAGAACGAATTCCTGGTGCAGTCCGGTCCGAGGCCGCAGGCCGATTCCGCAGCCGCAGAGGCGGGCACCGCCCCGGCGGGGCAGGACCCGCGCCCGCCCCGGCGGGAGATCGGCGGGCCGGCCGGACCCGAGCCCACCCGCTTCGGCGATTGGGAGCACAAAGGCCGCTGCATCGATTTTTGAACCGCTCCGAGCACTTATGGCCGAACGACCCCTCTCGCCACACCTGTCCGTGTACCGCATGTACCGGTACACCGTACTCACCTCGGTCCTGAACCGCTTCACGGGCGTCGTGCTGTCCGCCGGCCTGATCGTACTCGTGTACGGGCTGATGGCCATCGCGGGCGGCCCCGGCACCTACGCGCGCGCGCTCGCGATCCTCTCCTCGGGGCTCGCGCGGTGCGTGTTCCTGGTGCTGCTCGCGGCGTTCTCGTACCACCTGATCGCCGGTCTGCGCCACCTGGTGTGGGATACCGGGCGGGGCCTGGAGCGCACCCAGTCGCAGCGCAGCGCCTGGCTCGTCGGCATCGCCAGCCTGGTGCTGTTCGCGGTGCTCGCCTGGTGCCTGTGGACCCGCACGGGAGGCACGCCATGAGCCTGCGCAGTCCGCTCGGCCGGGCGTTCGGCGCCGGCTCGGCGAAGCAGGGGGTCCACCACTGGTGGGTGCAGCGCCTGAGCGCGCTGGCGCTGGTGCCGCTCGCGCTCTGGTTCGTCCTGTCGCTGCTGTCGCTGCCCGCGCACGACTACACCACGGTGAGCGCCTGGATGGGACAGAGCTGGACCGCGGTGCTGCTGATCCTGTTCGTCCTGACGGCCGCCTGGCATTCGCACCTCGGCGTGCGCGTGGTGGTGGAGGATTACGTTCACGGCAGCGGCATGAAGTCCCTGACGCTGGCGCTCGTGACCTTCTTCCACGTGCTGGTCGCGGCGGCGGGCGTGTTCGCGATACTGAAGGTGGCGTTGGGAGGCGCCGGATGAGCGCTTACGAATTCATCGATCATACTTACGACGTCATCGTCGTCGGGGCGGGCGGCTCGGGCCTGCGCGCCACGCTGGGGCTCGCCGAGGCGGGCCTCGCCACCGCCTGCATCAGCAAGGTCTTTCCCACCCGCAGCCACACGGTCGCGGCCCAGGGCGGCATCAGCGCCGCCCTCGGCAACATGGGCGAGGACGACTGGCGCTGGCACATGTACGACACGGTCAAGGGATCGGACTGGCTGGGCGATCAGGATGCGATCGAGCTGATGTGCAAGGAAGCGCCCGCGGCGGTGATCGAGCTCGAGCACTACGGGGTGCCGTTCTCGCGGACCGAGGAAGGGCGCATCTATCAGCGGCCCTTCGGCGGCATGACCACGCACTTCGGCAAGGGCATCGCGCAGCGCACCTGTGCGGCGGCCGACCGTACCGGCCACGCGATGCTGCACACGCTCTATCAGCAGTCGATCCGCCGCTCCGCGACGTTCTTCGTGGAGTACTTCGCCATCGACCTGATGATGCAGGACGGCGCGTGCCGCGGGGTGATCGCCCTCGACCTGACCGAAGGCAGGCTGCACCGGTTCCGCGCGCATACGACCATTCTCGCCACGGGCGGCTACGGCCGGGCGTTTTTCTCCTGTACCTCGGCGCACTCGTGCACCGGCGACGGCAACGGCATGGTGCTGCGCGCCGGACTGCCGCTGCAGGACATGGAGTTCGTGCAGTTCCACCCCACGGGCATCTACCGCGCCGGCTGCCTGATCACCGAGGGCGTGCGGGGCGAGGGCGGCTATCTCACCAATTCCAA
>JAKAFQ010000335.1 GCA_021817875.1 Pseudomonadota bacterium | reverse complement strand
CATTCTTCCCACAGCGAAATCACTGATCGCCGCCGAGGGAAATCACGGAGCAATAGTTCCGTGCTCGATGGCTTGTATCGCAACGTGCGACTTGCAGAGCGAAGTCGGAATGGCCAACTCCCCCCCGCAACATATCCCTGCACGGCGCTCGCCACCCGCGGCACCCACGAGCAACGCAGATAAGTCATCAGGTCGGTCAACACCGACCTGCCGCATCGACCGGCGCGTTGCACACCCCAGTGCGCTCCGCGGTGATTGAATTTGCGCGCAGCGCCTCACTGGAGATCGCGACGCACGACGAGCGGCTGATCCGGGAACCCGCGCGGCTGCGCGCCGGCATGACGGTGTACGTGGCGCACACGCCGAAGGCTTGGCCCCAGCACATCGCCCGGGTCGCAGTGCACGCCCGGGCCGCAGATTTCACTGCTGCCCCGCACCGGCGCGCGCCGCCGGCGAGCGTCCGTGGGTAGCCGGCGCAGCGCAGCGGCCGAGCGGCCTACGTCCGGTTCGGGCCGGCAAGCTCGCCAGCCACGTCCTCCAGCTGAGCGCGCACCCAGGCGTGAACGGGATCCTCGTGCCGGCGGCGATGCCAGACGAGATACATTGACAGTTCCGGGGCATCGAGCGGCAGCGGCGCACTGGCCAGAGCGCCCAGCGGGCCCCGACACATCAGCGAAGGCACACTCGCCAGCATCTGCGTGCCGTCGAGAAACGCAGCAATTCCGCTGAAATTCGGCACCGCGACGCCAACCGCGCGGCGCAGTCCGCGTTCCTCCAGCAACTCGTCGAATTCCAGCCTGCGGCCGTCCTCGTAGGCCACGGTGACGTGGCGTGCGGCGAGATATTCCTCCAGCGTCGCCGGCGCATCGCGCTGCCGGGGATCGAAGAAGCACACATAACGGTCGGTAAACAGTCGCTTCTGCAGCAGATCGGAACTCTCCGGCGGGCGCGGCGTAATGATCAGATCGCAATGACCCGCACGCAGCATCTGCGCGGTGGGCGCCCGCGACGGGATGACAATCATCCTCAGACTCTTCAGGCGACCGGCCAGGCGCCGCTGCAGTGCCGGCAACAGCAGGTCACGCTGGAAATCGTTGGCCGCCAAGGTCAGCACCAACTCGGTGTCTTCGGGGTCGAATCGTCCTGGCCGCCCCAGCCGCTCCAAGTCCGCCAGGAGCTGCCGGACAGGTGCAGCCAATGCCTCGGCGCGGGTGGTGGCGGCGATGCCGCGCCCCGATTTGACGAACAGCGGATCGCCCAGCACTTCGCGCAGCCGCTCGAGGGCGTGGCTGACGGCCGACTGGGTCACGCCCAGTCGATCCGCCGCCGCGGTGACCGATCCGGTCTCGAGCACGGCGAGGAAGGTCCGCAGCATGCGGCCGTCGATCTCGAGCAGATGCGCTGGCAGGGACTGCAAATCGCTCATGGCTCATGCCGGCCGCGTCCCCGGTCCGGGGACTGTGGTGGGTCGGGCGATTGTGGCACAGCGGATTCCGCCCTCGCAGCGGAATTTCCTCGGTCGTGATGCGGCTCAGGCCGCCCGTCGCTCCATGAGCATCAGTCCGGCCGCCGTGTTGGAGATGGGGATGTGGTAATTCGAATGCACCGTGACCGCCTCGCCGCCGAGGGCACCGCGCGCGGCGAGCCACATCAGCAGCTCGATCCCCTGAGTGCCAGTGAGCTCCACCAGATCGCGAATCGAGCGGCGGGCCGCCCACAGCGGATCACTCGGCAACTTCTCCATGAACTCAAGGTCGAACGCCTTGTTGATGAATCCGGCACGCTCGCCGTCGAGCTGGTGGCTCAAGCCGCCCGTGCCGATCACCACCACCCGCAGATCCTCTTCGTATGACTCGATCGCCCGCCCGACCGCCTCTCCGAGCTTGTAGCACCGCATGGCCGAGGGCAGCGGATGCTGCACGGTGTTGATGCACACCGGCACGGTGCGTACCGGCCAGGCGCCCTTGCCCGGCCAGAGCAGCGCCATCGGGATGGTGAAGGCGTGATCGACCAGCATCTCCTGGCAGGTGGTGATGTCGAATTCCTCACCCACCAGACGCTCGATGAGGTGCCACGAGAGCTTCGGGCTCCCGGGCACCGGCGGTAGGGTCGGAATGCCCCATCCCTCGTCCGCGTTACGGTACTCGGAAGCGGCGCCAACGGCGAAGGTCGGCATCTTGTCCAGAAAGAAATTCAACCCGTGGTCGTTATACAGGATCACCGCGACATCCGGCCGCACCCGCTCAAGCCAGCGATGCACCGGCGCGAAGCCGTCGAAGAACGGCTTCCAGTAGGGATCCTCGCGCAGATTGCGCGCGATGGCCTTACCGATGGCCGGCACGTGTGAGGTCGTAATCGCTCCGACAATCTTCGCCATGACTATCTCCCGGCCGCGATGAGCTTTGCCTTGAACTCGTCCTTGGTCATCCCGGTCTGCTGTGCACCGAGGTCCTGCACGTCGAGTCCGAAGATCCCTGCCAGCTTGGCCAGGTAATAGACATTGCCGCCGGCGCCGATCAGCTCCAGCACATTGCGGTGGCGCACCGCCTCGCGCTGCTCGGGGCTCAGCCCGTAGCGGGCGCAGTAGCCGTCCTCGTCCTGCCGGAACGCCTCGCGGTTGGCCGCCGAGTTGAACGAATAGCACATCTTGTTCAGGGCGTAGCCCTTCATGGCTGCGGCGCCGTCGAACAAGGTGGTGCCGGGTATGGACGCTGGGCGGGGCATGGGCTCTCCTGCGCGGTCGCGCCAGGAGCGCGATGCTTCTCAGTATCCACGGCAGATCACGGGGATAAACCGCCCAGCCCTCATGGGTCCCATGAGCGGTCTCGATCGATCGTGTCAGCGCCCGCACGGGTGTTCCGTGACGCCGGCCGCTCAGAACTCCTCGGTATCGATGTCGGCCTGCGCCGCCGCGCTGTAGCGCGCGCCCGTCACGGTCCGCTGATTGATCAATCGGTCGATGCGCGCGAGCACATCCTGCGAGGGTCTCACGCCGGCCGCGCCGAGGTTCTCGCGCAGATGCTCGCTGCGCGTGGTGCCGGGAATCGCCACGATGTGCTCGGCCTTCCCGATCACCCACGCAAGCGCGAGCTGTCCCGGGGTACAGCCGACTTCGCGTGCGACGGCAGCGAATCCGCTCAGCAGCCTCAGGTTGGCCGGGTAGCACTCGGCAGAGAAGCGCGGCATCGTGCGGCGCAGATCGCCCGGGGAGAGTCCGGACACATCATGTAGCGTATCCGTCAGGAATCCGCGCGCGAGCGGCGCGAATGCCACCAGGGTTGCGCCGATGGCGCGGCACGCCTCGAGCATCGCGATTTCCGGATTGCGCGTCCACAGTGAATACTCGTTCTGAACCGCAGCGATCGGGTGTACCGCGTGCGCCTTCAGCAACGTCTCGGCCGAGACCTCCGAGAGGCCGAGCGCGCGGACCTTCCCCTGGCGCACGAGTTCCGCCATCGCCCCGACACTTTCCTCGATGGGCACTCGCCGGTCCCAGCGGTGCAGATAGTAGAGGTCGATCACCTCGGTGCGCAGCCGCCGCAGACTCTCCTCGCAGTTGCTGCGGATCGCCTCGGGGCGACCATCGATCACGCGCTTGCCGAGCACCCCGGCGAGTCCGCCCTTGGTCGCAAGCAGCAGGCGCGACCGGTGTGCCGAGAGCACCCGACCGATGAGCGTCTCGTTGGCGCCGAAACCGTAGAGCGCCGCGGTGTCGAAATGATCGACCCCGAGCTCGAGTGCCGTGAGCAGCAGCCGCTCCGCCTGATCCTGCGGCGGCGGCGCGCCGTAGGCATGACTGAGGTTCATGCAGCCGAGTCCGAGCGGAGCGACGGTGAATGGGCCGATGCGACGGCGCAGCGTGGAGTGGTCCATGGTTGGCCTGCGGAAAGCCGTCATTTTCAGCCACGGCGGGTCCCGGGGGAAGCGCGTCCTTTGCGCTAGCAGATATCAGCGAGTGCTATTCAGCGACCCGGCATGGCGCAGCGCCAGCTCGCCGAGCAATCTGCGGGCATGACGGACGAGAGGGCTCGGCGGCTTGCGCGCGCAAGTCGCCAGGCACAGCTTGCTCAGCAGACGCGGCTGCTCGATGGGACGGACAATGAAGGCCTGCGGCTCGCGCGATGCCCGCACCGCCGCCGAACCGAGTACCGCATGGCCGTGCCCGGCGCGCACCAGATCGAGAATGGCGGGCACGCCCGAGACCTCCCAGGCTATCGTCAGCTTCAGCCCCGAGAGGGCCGCCTGGGCATCGATGAGCCGGCGGATGGCCTGGGTATGATCGGGAATCAGCAGCGGCTGGCGCGCCAGCTCGGCGAAGGTGACGGCCGCCCCAACCCGCAGCCCATCGGCCGCCGGTCTCGCTGCGCGGCCCCGTGCCGGCCCGACCAGACACAGCGGTTCGTCCAGGAGGGGCTGGATCTCGATCGCTGGCTGGATCTCGGGATTGTGCACCAGCGCGATGTCCACGCGGCCAGTCGCGATCCACTCGATGATGTGCGTCGAGAGACCCTCCACGATCACCGGATGCGCCTTGGGCAGCAGGTCGCGGAACCGCTCCACCAGCGGCAGAGTGAGCATCCGGCCCAGACTCGGGGGCAGGCCAACGACCAGCCGTCCGGAGGGCTCGCCGCGGCCGGCTTCCACGTCTTCGCGTGCCTGCTGCACGAGCTGCAGAATGCCGACGCTGCGCTCGAACAGCCGCTTGCCCGCCTCGGTCAGCACCACACCGCGTCCCGTGCGCTGCAGGAGCGCACAGCGCAGGTCCGCCTCGAGCAGCCTCACCTGGCGGCTCAGGGCCGGCTGCGCGACATCGAGAATCATCGCCGCTCGACTGAAGCTGCCGAACTCGGCGACGCGTACGAAGTACTCGAGCTGCTTGAGATTCATCGTGCTGGGCGGGCGATCCCCGGCGCGACCGCTCGCGGCCGCCCCGGCAGGCTACAGGAGCTTCTCGCCGGACACGAGCACGCCGTCGGCGTCGCAGTAGATGTACTGCCCGGGCCGCATTTCGACCCCACCGAACCGGACCGGAACATCCTGCGCGCCCGCTCCGGTTTTGGCACTCTTCTTCGGCGAGGTTCCGAGACAGAACACGCCGACATCCATCGCATCGATCTCGGCCGAATCGCGGATCGCCCCGTTGATCACGATGCCCGCCCAGCCGCTCGAGTGCAGCAGCGCGGCGATCTGATCGCCGAGCAGCGCCCGGCGCGGGGCGCCACCAC